>JACQHM010000300.1 GCA_016199025.1 Candidatus Methylomirabilota bacterium
CGCTGACCCTGGTGAGACCGAGGAGGAGCTTGGACGCCCCGACGCCGCCGGCTAACGCGATGATCATCCAACCTTCCTTGGAAGCAGATCCTCGGGCAAACCGGTGATCCGGAGGCCAGCCCGATGGACGCCGTAGCGGATGTTCAGAGAGATGAGGAGCACGGCAAGATGTTCGACGATCCGGGCGTTCTCCAGAGGGCCGCCGTCTACGTAGCGGGCTCCTGGGATCAACTCGATCAGGGCCTTCAGGGCCTCCTTGGCATCTTTCGCATCCCCGCAGACAATGACATCGCTCTCGATGGGATGGTCAAGGTCCTGGAGGGCCTCAGCCGCCACGGTCTGAAAGCCCGAGAGAACGGGGATGCCCGGGAGAAGCTCCGCTACCTGCTCCGCCGCCGAACCGGCCCAAAGCCCGACCGTCCTGGTGAGCCTCCCGCCTATCGCGGCAGCCGTCGGGACGGTACAATCAACAAAGATCGTCCCAGACTGAAGGGCCGGCTTCACCCCTTTCACGATCGAGATCTGAGCCGAGAGAGGGACGGTGAGGACGACGAGCTCAGCCTGGGAAGCAGCTTCGCGGTTCTCGAAGCCTTCGACCTTGGCCTCCGACCCGACGGCGTCCCGGACCTTCAGAGCAGCGGCTTCAGCCCTCTCCTTCTGCCTGGAGCCGATATGGACAACCTGGCGAGCCTGCGCCCAGCGGAAGGCGAGGCCCAGGCCGATCTCCCCCGTGCCACCGATAATCGCGATCGCCCTTGCCATTGACGCCCTCTAATAGCGGTTACCGGTATAGGGGATGTGGGAGGCGGCCATGGTTTCCCTCGGACGAGACAGAACCGAGACTTCTTCACCATCATCGGCCGGAAAGCTTTGGCGAAGTGTATAGGTCGTCGTCCGCTCAGCCGGGACCCGGCCGATCGTTCGGATCATGGCCCGAAAATCATCGGGGGAGACGTACTCACCGAAGGTCGCCCCGGCCGACTTCGAGATGTTTTCCTCCATCAGGGTCCCGCTGAAATCGTTGGCCCCCGCCTGAAGGCACGCTAACGCCACCTCAAAGCCCAGCTTGACCCACGAGACCTGGATGTTCGGGATGTAACCATTCAAGAGGAGACGGGCCAAGGCATGGACGAGAAGATCCTCACGAAAGGTACTCCCGGCCCTGGCCCGCCCGGCTTGATAGAGCCGGGTCTTCTCGTAGATGAAGGCCAAAGGGACAAACTCGGTGAAGCCCCCCGTCTCCTTTTGGATCTCCCGAAGGAGCAGGATGTGCTTGACCCAGTGCTCTGGACGCTCGATGTGGCCGTACATCAGGGTGGAGGTCGTCGGGATGCCGAGCCTGTGGGCCATCTTGACGATCTCGACCCATTGCTGGACCCGTAACTTCTTCGGGCTTAACCGTTGGCGGATCTCGTCATCCAGGACCTCGGCGGCCGTTCCGGGGAGGCTGTTCAAGCCAGCCTCTTTTAGCATCTCCAGATACCCTTGACGGGGAAGGCCGGTCTTCTCTACCCCGTACGCAATCTCCATGGGGGAGAAAGCGTGGGTGTGCATCTCTGGAAGCTCTGCCTTGATGGCTCGGAGGATATCCCGGTAAAAATAGCCGTCGAGGTCCTTCGGCAGACCTCCCTGGATGCAGACCTCGGTGGCCCCGTGCCTCTTGGCCTCCACCGCCTTGGCCACGACCTGATCCAAGGAGAGGGAGTACGCATCGGGCGCTTTCGGGGTCCGGCTGAAACCGCAGAAGGTGCAGCCCACAATGCAGATGTTGGTGAAGTTGATGTTTCGGTTGACCACGTAGGTGATCGTGTCACCAACCGCCCGGCGGCGAAGTTCATCGGCGACCTTGACCAACGCCTGGAGGTCGGGGCCGTCCACCTCGGCCAGGATGAGGCCCTCCTCAAGATTGAGCTCCTTCCCGGCCAACGCGTCCTCCAGGATCCCTGCCACGTCCCGGCGGCACTCCGGAAACAACTCATCGAGGGATCGTTCCTCAAAGACCATCTCAACGACTTTTCCCATGATCCCCTCACCTTTCCTTTGAGATCCTTTACCCTCCATCCTTGGCATAGCCCTGTTCATCCACCAGGGCGAGGAGCCGTTCCCGTAAGGCCGGATGGACGAAGCCGGGCTTCTCGATGAATTCCGGGTAGATCGCTAATCGCTCGCGGAGGACGAGGCCCGCCTCAGCCGTCTTCTCCCAAAGAGCGGCGATCTGAGGCCATGGGGCCTCCGGGTTGATGAAATCTAACGTGACCGGGGAGATCCCTCCCCAATCGTTGATCCCGGCCTGAAGGAGCAGCGGATAGGACGCATAGCTTAAGTTGGGAGGGGCCTGGAGGTTCATCTCCCCGCCCAGGATCAGGCGGGCAAGAGCGACCGTTCGCAGCATCTCTTCCATTGTCGGCTCAGGATGCCCTGCCATCGGCGTCCCGGGTTTCGCCCGGAAGTTTTGGACGATGACCTCCTGGATATGGCCGTACCGATCGTGAAGCCTCTTGATCGCCAGGAGGGAATCGACGCGTTCTTCCCAGGTCTCGCCGATCCCGATGAGGATGCCGGTCGTGAAGGGGATCGTGAGACGCCCGGCCTCCTCGAGAGTCCGGAGACGAAGACGCGGGGCCTTGTCGGGAGCCTGCCAGTGAGCGCCTCCCCGCTGCATCAAACGGGGGCTGATGTTCTCTAACATGAGCCCCATACTGACGTTCGATCCTTTCAAGCGAAGCAGATCCTCGTGGCCCATCAAGCCAGGGTTGGCATGTGGGAGAAGGCCGGTCTTGTCAAGAACCAGCTCCGTCATGGCCGCTAAGTAGTCAAGGGTCCGGGTGAAGCCCTGGCCCTTCAAGTGCTCCCTCGCTTCGGGGAAGGCCCGCTCCGGCTGATCTCCCAGGCTGAAGAGGGTCTCCTTGCACCCCGCCTGCTTCCCGGCCATGGCGACGTGCAGGACCTCCTCGGGTGTCATGAAGCGGGCCCCTGGCTCGCCGGGGTCCTTCCGGAACGTACAATAGCCGCAATAGTCCCGGCAGAGGGTCGTCAGGGGGATGAAGACCTTCTTGGAGAAGCTGACCGTTTTGCCCTTGAAGCGATCTCTGACCGAAGAGGCCGCCTGGAGGAGGGAAGGAAGATCCGCCTCCTCCATCAACAAGACGGCTTCCTCCGGGGTGATCCCCCGGCCCTCCTCGGCCCTGGCTAAGATCCGGTCAAGTCCGGCTGTCGCTAAGAGCATGGCCATCAGAGCTTGCCCCATGCGATGATCCGGGTCGGGACGATCCGGATGAGTAGGGCCCCCTCGGGGAGGAGCCCGGCTCTGTATTGAGGGTACTTCTCTTTCAGGAGACGATGGGCCTCCTTGTGCTCCTCCCCCTCAGACAGGAGCGTTGCCGTCCCCCGGATCAGGATATACCAGAGCTTTTCCCAGTCCTCGTGATACTCATCGATCAGGAGGGCGACGTTTGGGTTTGCCTGGATGTGGCGTACCCTGGCCAACTGCTCAGGGGCCCCCCGCTTGGGTTTTCGATCCAACGCGGTATAAAACGAGCGGCCATCGTAGGCATAGCAGACCGGGACAAGGTGGGGGCGCCCTTCGGCATCCGCCGTGGCCAGACGGGCCACCCGCGCCTCCAGGAGCTTCGCCTGAACAGGATCCCCGTTCAACCCGTCCCTCCTACCGTGGCACCTTTGGCCGGACCTCCGAGGCGAAGCGTTCGATGGCCTCCTCAAACTCCTCGATCCGGTTGCCCAGATAGTCGAAGACCATGTGGGTGACGCCGGCCTCGGCGTAGCGCCCGATATCCTCGACGATGTCAGCAGCGCTCCCCGAAAGCGGCCGCCGTTTCTCCCCCGGCGGGGCATCCGGCCCGCCGACCTGCGGGGTACCGAACCAGAGGGGGGCACGGAGGGCAATGGTCAAGGCTGAAGGATCCCTCCCCGTCTGTTCAGTCATCGCTTTGAGCTGGCGGACGGCCTCGGCCAGCTCCGGCGGCCGGAAGCTGGCCGGCGGCCGAAGGCCGATGGGCATCCACCCATCACCCAGGCGGGCCACCCTTCGCATCGCTGCCTTCCCCTGTCCCCCGATCCAGATCGGGATCGAAGGCTTCTGGACCGGCTTCGGGCCAAAGAGGAGCTCCGAGAAGCGGTAGTATCGGCCCTCGAAGCGGGGCTCCTCCTCCATCCAGAGGGCCCGGAAGATCTGGAGGAACTCGTCGGTCACCGCTCCCCGCTCCCGAAAATACTCGAGACCCAACGCGACGAACTCCTCCTCCATCCAGCCCACCCCGGCCCCCAAGATCACCCGGCCCCCCGAGAGGAAGTCGGCCGTAGACAAGATCTTCGCGGTGAAGATCGGATTCCGGTAGGGGATGATCAAGACGCTCGTCCCGATCTTGACCCTTCGGGTCTTGGCCAAAAGGTAGGAGAGGAGGGTCAGGGGCTCCAGGTAATGTTCCCAGGACTTGGGATCGATTTTGCCATCCACCGTGTAGGGATAGAGCGAACGGACCCGGGCTGGGACCACGATGTGATCGCTCACCCAGACCGAGTCATAGCCCAAGCGATCAGCCACATCCGCCAAACGGACGAGGTTCCCTTCCGTCGCCAACGGCCCACGGAGAATCAACGACCACCCAAACTGCATGGCTCCCTCCTCTTGAAGAACGATGATCGTGAAGACCGAAGGCCCTCATCGGAACAGATCCTTCTCTTCCCTCCTGAGCAGATCCGTTCCATGACCTTCTCCCTCAGGATACCGATACCCACGAATGATCACCGCGGGGATCTCCTCCACCTTCCCCATCACCAGCTCGGCTGCCGCGGCCAGCTCATCGGCCACCGCGATCACCGTGCTCCGAAGCGTGAAACCATAGGGGTCCTTCTCCCCCCGGTAATCCCGAAGCGGCAAAATCCCGCTCACACCCAGGGCCACATTGGTCAAGCCCTCCCGCCAGGGCCGGCCGAAGGTATCCGAGATGATGACGGCGATCTCCTGGCCGGTTCTCCTTTTGATCGCCTCCCGGAGGGCGTGGGCCGAGGCGTCAGGATCGAATGGGAGGAGGCAGACCAGGTCTTCATCGGGGAGGTTGGAGCGATCCACCCCGGCATTGGCACAGGTGAAGCCGTGGGCCGTCTCGGCGATGAGCACCCCCTGGGCCATCCGGACGATCCGCCGCGACTCCCTGAGGATCACCTCCACCTGCCTCGGGTCCTTCCCCAACGAGGCGGCCACGGCGGAGGCAAAGGGGGAAGGGGTGACGGTCTTCAGATCAACCAAGCGCCCTTCGGCTTTCGACACGACCTTCTGGGCGACGACCAGGATATCGCCAGCAGTGAAGGTCAGGCCCTGACGGGTGACCGCGCTGAGAAGGACCTCGGCCAGGTCGTCCCCAGGCTGGACCTCGGGGATGCCCCGGACCCCGAAGAAGGAAAGATCAGGCAGAGGGCGATGCATGGCGCCGCTCCAAGACTCCCATCCCCACGAGGACCCGGTAGGTTTCTGTCTCGCTGGCCTCCTGGGCAAACAGGAGGAGGTCTTCGACCTCGTCAATATCCAGGCTTAAAGAGGGCAACTCCAAGATCTCGTACGACACCCCCCTCTTCCTCGCCTCCGCGATATGGGCCCGGAGGCTGTCATAGCCGAAGCGGGAGGGGATCACATCGGGCGGGCTCTTTAAGATCGCGTTCGTCCCCTTCCCATCTCGGGAGGGAACCAGGGTGATGGAGGGCTCCGCCGCGGCCTTTTCCAGCAGGCACCGGACCTCTCCACCTGAACAGAAAGGGGCATCGGCTGGAATGACCAGGAGCGAGCGGGCTCCCCTCGCCTTCAAGATGTCGGCCGCCTGGTCCACGGAATGGCGCTCGGAGCGCTGTTCGTCCTCCTGGATCACGATCGCCCCTGCCTTCCGGGCCAGCTCAACCACCGTCTGGTCCGAGGTCACGACCGCGAGCCGGTTGAGGCCCTCGACGTTGGAGAGGGCGGCTAAGGTATCCTGGAGCATCACCAACGACAACGCCCACCGTTCCTCGGGCGAAAGCAGGGGAGCAAGCCTCCGCTTCGCCCGCCTTAACTCCTTCACCGGGACAAGGGCGACACGCATAAAGGAATCAAACAGGCCAGATCGCTGTCTGGACGAAACGCTACCATGGCCGAGGTCCTGATGTGCTGGAGTAAGAATCTAGCATACTTCGGAGGGCAGATCAAGGCACAACAGGGTTGCTCAGCCCTGACGAATGGATTGGACGAAGCATCACTTGGGAAATGTCCTGCACTGTTCTTTGAAAACGAGCGGCACCTGGAGACAGAGAACCCCCTTCCTCAGGAC
>JACQHM010000307.1 GCA_016199025.1 Candidatus Methylomirabilota bacterium
AAAGTATTGGGGGTGCTGCAGATACCTCATCCTAATGTTTTCAAGGACTTACGATACTTGTGGGTAATGATTAGTTCCCAAAGGGGGGGTGGGGGGATTTCTAAGGGGCGGAGGAGGCACGATCGAGGAGGGCCACGGCTTCGAGGTGATAGGTCTGGGGGAAGAGGTCCAGGGCCTGGATCTGGAGCGGCCGATACCCGCCCTGAACGAGGCCTGCCAGGTCCCTGGCCAGGGTGCTGGGGTCGCAGGAGATGTAGATGATCTTTCTGGGGGCCAGCCGGAGGAGGCCCTTCAGGGCCTGAGGGCTTAAACCTTGGCGCGGGGGATCGAGGAGGGCCAGATCCCAGGGCCCCTCTTCTGCAAGGTCAAAGAGGGCCCCCTCTACGGATGCCTGGATGATCCGGCAGTTCGAGACATCGTTCCGCCTGACGTTGTGGATGGCATCCCTGGCTGCACTGCTGCTCCCCTCCACCCCGATCACCTGAGCGGCCCTCTTCGCCAAAGGGGCGGCGAAGGTCCCCACCCCGCAGTAAAGGTCCAGCACCCTTTCCTCCCCTTGAAGGCCTGCGAAGGAAAGCACCAGGTCCAAAAGGCTCTCCCTCGCCTCGGCCGAGACCTGGAAGAAGGAGGCGGCGCCGACCCGGAACGTCATCCCGGCCACCTGCTCCCGGTAGAACGGACGGCCCTGCCAATCAGCCAGGATCGGGTCCCCCCTCGGGTCGCCGTGACAGTGGACAACCCCAACGACACCTGGGACCTTCTCTCGAAGGGCGTGGAAGAGGTAGCGGAGGGCCCGTCGTTCTCCTTTGAACGA
The DNA here is from genome assembly GCA_016199025.1 of Candidatus Methylomirabilota bacterium. GTDB lineage: Bacteria > Methylomirabilota > Methylomirabilia > Methylomirabilales > JACQHM01 > JACQHM01. The sequence continues at coordinate 815 of JACQHM010000307.1, forward strand.
GCAAAGGAGAATGAGAACCTCTCCTGTCCGCTCCCCGACCCCGAGCCAGATCTCCGTAAGATCCGGGAAGAGGCGGGCCAGGGAAGGATACCTGAGGGTTCTGAGAACCGTAAGGGTTTGATCCAAGGAGGGGTGAAGGACGTGGCAGGCCTCGATATCCACCACCCTATGGGAGTCCCGCTGGTAGAACCCGATGAGGCACCGTTCCCCCTGGACCACCACCTTGAGCTGAGCCCTGGCCCGGTACCGCCACTGGCGCGTGAAGGCGATGGGAGGCGGTTGGGCGATACTTAAGAGCTTTCCGATCCGTACCAGGAGATCCTTGAGGATCCTCCCCTTCCATTCCAGTTGGGCGGGGTACGAGAGGTGCTGCCACTGGCAGCCGCCGCAGGTCCCGAAGTAGGGGCAGGGGGGAACCACACGGTGGGGGGAAGGCTCAATGATTTCTAAAAGGGCGCCCTGGAGATAATCGGCCTTCCCCGCCTCGATCCTGGCCCGGATCTTTTCCCCAGGGGCGGCGTAGGGAACGAAGACGACCTGCCCTTCTTTTGTCCTCGCCAGGCCATCCCCCCGAAAGACCAGCTTCTCGATCATCAGGGGGACGGCCACGCCCTGTCCTTCCTGCTGGGACGTGGGGCGGGTCACAGGGCCTTCTCGTAGACCCGGTAACGCTTGGTGGGCCGAGCCCCCAAGCGCTCCGCCGCGTGGCGGCTGGGGAGGTTATCCTCGAGAATCCAAGAGCCCTCAACCCTCTTATACCTCCCCCTGGCATACTTGAAGCTCTCCACGTAGAAAAGGGCGTCGATCCCTTTCCGCCGGTACTGGGGGAGGATGCCGAAGGCGAGGAGGCGGAGCTCCTCGATCTTCCTCCTATAATACAAAAATTTCAACAAGCCCAAGGGGAAGAGCCGGCCGTTCAGGTGAGCGAGGACGTAGTTATAGTCGGGGAGGAAAAGGATGAAGCCGACAGGCTTTCCCTGATCCTCAGCGATCAGGGCCAACTCCGGAACGACCAGAGGCTTCAGGCTCTTCGCCATGAAGAGGATCTCGTGCTCGCTGAAGGGGATGAACCCCCAATTGTGTCGCCAAGCGATATTATAAATCTCGCGGATGATGAACACCTCGTCGGTGAAGCGCTTCAAGCTCACCGGCCGGACCGTGATCCCCGCCCGCCTGGCGGCCTCGGCCCCCTTCAGGACCCGATCCGTCAGGTCCACCTGGGGGACCTCGATGTCGTAGGCAAACAGATCCTTTGCCTTCCGCATCCCACACCGCTCCAACAGCTTCCCGTAGTAGGGCGGGTTATACGGCATCATCAGGCGGGGACGTCCTTGGAAGTCCTCGACCAGGAGGCCGATCTCGTCGTTGGTGGAGAAGCTCATCGGCCCCCTGATCAAGACCATCCCCTGATGTTTCAGCCAGGAGGAGGCCGCGTCGATCAAGGAGGAGCCTACCTCGGGATCATCGATGGACTCGAAGAGTCCGAAGAAGCCGGCCTTCTCGTTCTGGACCTCGACATGCACATCGTTTCGGATGGCGGCGATCCTCCCCACCACCTCTCCGTTCCGCTTGGCCACAAACAACTCGATCTTGGCCCGCTCGAAGAAGGGATTCTTCGGGGAGAGGCGCTGCTTCAAGTCCAGGAGCAGGGGAGGGACCCAGTAGGGGTCATCCTGATACACCTTCCACGGGAAGAGGAGGAACTCTCGGAGCCCCCGCCGATCCTTCACCTCTTCAATTTTCGTTCCCACGGCGTTCCTCAGATGAGGGCGAGCTTCTTCCCTGCCTTATAGAAGACCTCCAGGACCCAGTCAAGCTGCTCTGTCGTGTGGGTGGCCATATAGCTCGTCCGGATCAGCGCCCTCCCTTTCGGGACGGCAGGGCTGACCGCCGGGTTGGCGAAGACGTCGTGCTCGTGCAGAAACCTCCACAGCTCGAAGGCCTTCCGATCATCCCCGACGACAACGGGGACAACGGGGGTCTGGCTTTTTCCCGTGTCGTAGCCCATGCTCCTCAAGCCCTCTCGCATCTTGGTCGCGTGCTCCCAGAGGCGTTGTCTTCGCTCCGGCTCCTCCTGGATGATGTCCAAGGCGGCGCTGATGGCCGCAATGCAGGGAGGGGGAAGGGAGGCACTGAAGATCATGGAGCGGGCATAATGCTTGATGTAATTGATCACCACCTCCTTGCCGGCGATGAAGCCGCCAATGGAAGCCAAAGCTTTGGAACAGGTCCCCATGATAAGGTCCACCTCGTCCTCCAGTCCGAAGTGCTCAGCGGTACCCCGACCATGCGGCCCTAACACCCCCGTCGCGTGGGCATCGTCCACCATGACCCTGGCCCCGTACCTCTTCGCCAGCCCAACAATGGCCGGGAGATCTGCCAGGTCCCCTTCCATGCTGAAGACCCCGTCGATCACGATCAGCTTCCCCTTGGCATCGGTAGAGGCCAGGACCCGCTCGAGGTCCTCCATGTCGTTGTGCCGAAACCGCTGGGTCCTCCCGTAGGAGAGGCGACAGCCGTCCAAGATGCTGGCGTGATCCCACCGGTCGGTAATCACCGCATCCCCCTTCCCCACCAAGGCGGAGATCACCCCGAGGTTCGTCTGGAACCCTGTGGAGAAGACCAGGGCAGCCTCCTTCCCTTTAAAGGCGGCGATCTTGCGCTCCAGCTCCTCGTGGAGGTCCAGGGTACCGTTCAAGAAGCGCGAGCCGGCGCAACTTGTGCCGTATCGATCCAGGGCCTTGCGGGCCGCCTCCTTCACCTTGGGATGGGTGGCCAACCCCAGGTAGTTGTTGGAGCCGATCATGATCATCTTCCGGCCGTCAACGATCACCTCGGGCTCTTGGGCGGATTCGATCCGTCTGAAGTAGGGATAGTAGCCCGCTGCTTGCAGTTGCTGGGCAGCCGTGAACCGCCGGCATTTCTCGTAGAGCTCCATTTTCCACCTCCTTCCTAGAGCCACCCTTCCTTCCGGTACCACTGGATCGTGCGCTGGATCCCCTCCTTGAGGTCGAACCGGGGAACAAAGGAAAGCTCCCGCTTCGCCTTGGAGATGTCCAGGATCCAGGACCTCGCCATCGCGGTCACGAGGCCGCGATCGAGAAGGGCCGGCTTGCCGCTCAAGCGGCCCCACACCTCCAAGAGGGGGACGAGGAGGGCTAGGAGACGATGTGGCACCCGCACCCGCCAGGCCCTGACCTCCAAGGCAGCAGCCATCGCCTCCCCAACCTCCTCCCAGGTGTAGGCCCCCTCAGAGGCAATGTGGTAGATCCGGCCCGAGGGCCCGCCGCTCTCCCCAGCCAAGAGCAGACCCTGGACCAAATCCTCCACATAGCAGAAGCTGAAGCGAAGCTCAGCCTTCCCAACGAGAGGGCAAAACCCCCGCTGGACGAGGCGAAACATAGTCAACAAGGCTCGATCCCTCGGGCCGTAGACGACGGGAGGCCTCACCACCACCACGTTGAGGCAATCCTTCCTGAAGAGGATCTCCCTCTCCCCTTGAAGCTTGCTCTGACCGTAGGGGTAGATGGGACAGGGCTCGTGCTCTTCGGCGACCGGAGGGCCACTGTCGCTCGGGCCCGCCGCCGCCTGGCTGCTCACATGAACGAATCGGGAGAGTGGATGCCTCGCTTGAAGGCAAGCCTCCACCAGGTTCCGGGTGCCGAAGTGGTTCACCACCTGGAACACACCCGGGTGGGCAGCCCTCACGACCCCGGCTAGATGGTAGATGCCGTCGAGGCCGTCAATCACCCCTGCCAGGAGATCGGGCCTTGTCAGGTCACCCACAGCCAGCTCGACGGGAAGGCCCTTCAGCCACCGGAGGTTCCCCTTCTCACGGACCAGACAAACGACATGATACCCCTTCTGAAGGAGCGCCTCCACTAGGTGGCTCCCGATGAAACCTGTCCCGCCCGTCACGAGAACCCGCACTCAGTCCCCCACCCGTCTGATCCTTGAGCCCTCGGCCAGAGGTCGCTAATGACTTTTACATCGGAAAGCTGCAAATTTCAAGCGAAAAAGTTCGGTTCACCGATCTTCCGCATCAGGACCGGGTAAAGAAAGGCCCCCTACAAGGGAAAACCCTCGCAGAGGGCCTAGGGCAATGTTCAGAGTGGAGAGCCGAGAATCCAGGGGGGAGAGTTGCCGCTTCGCTTACCAGTACCGTTCCTCCTGCCAGGGGTCAGCGTTATTGTTGTAGCCCCGAAGCTCCCAGAAGCCGGGTCGGTCTTGAGCGATGAGCTCGATCCCCCGGACCCATTTGGCGCTCTTCCAGGCGTAGCGCTTTGGGACGACCAGGCGGAGGGGGTATCCGTGCTCCGGTGCCAAGGGCTTCCCACGATGGGCGTAAGCAAAGAGGCAATCCACGTCCAGGAAGACCTCTAAAGGAAGGTTGGTGGTGTAGCCGTATTCTGCGTGGACCATGACGAAACGGGCCTCAGGCTTCAGCTTGGCCAGCTTGATGACCTCCCTTGTGCTCACCCCTTCCCACTCGTTGTCGAAGGTGCTCCAGGTGGTGACACAATGCATATCGGCCTTGACCTTGACCCTGGGGAGGGCCATGAACACCTCGTAGGTGAGTTGGGCCGGCTCCTCCACCAGGCCGAAGATCTTAAAGTCCCAAACGTTCGGATCAAAGGAAGGGATCGGGCCCACATGGAGGACTGGCCACTTGCTGGTGGCATACTGGCCGGGAGGGAGGCAATCCTTGGCCATAACAGCTCTGCTCCTTTCTCTAGGTATTGTTTAAGAGACCAGCTCGCTTCGCGATGAGGAGCTTTCGCTCCTCCAGCTTGATGACGGCCTCATCCACCAGTTGATCATCCACCATGATCGCGCCGATCCGTTCCTCCTCACAGGCCTTCCGGTAGGCCTCGATGATCCGCCGGGCCCGGGCGATCTCTTCCTTCGAAGGGGAAAAGGTGTCGTTGACAGGGCCGATCTGATCAGGGTGGATCACCCACTTGCCGTCGAACCCCATGGCCGCCGCCCTTTTGGAGTCGGCCACTAACCTTTCCCGGTCCCGGACATCCAAGGTGATGCCCTCAATGGCGTCCAAACCGGCGGCCTTGGCGGCCGCCAGGAGATGGGCCCTGGGGTAATGGAAATACAGGAATTGCTCCTGGCCAATCTCCCGCGCCCCGATGCTGGCGGCGTAGTCAACGGGGCCAAAGATCAGCGAGGACATCCGAGGCGAGCACCTGGCGATCTCAGTAGCCTGTAACAGGGCAGCGGCAGTCTCGATCAAGACCTCCAGCCTGATCGGTTTGTGAATCCCGTGAGCAGCCTCGATCTGGGTCAAGAGTCGATCGATGAAGAAGATATCCTCCGGCCCTTCGCTCTTCGGAAGGACGATGCCATCCACGGTCTCCCCGGCCGCCTCGATGACCTCGATGATGTCCCGGTAGGCATATTGGGTCTTCACACCGTTGATCCGGTACGCGACCACCTTTCCCTGGAAGTCGAGGGTCCTCAAGGCCTCGATCAGGGCCCTCCGAGCCTCTTCCTTCATCCTGGGGGCGACGGCATCCTCCAGGTCGAAGATCACCTCGTCGGCCTCCGACGCCGCGGCCTTGGCCATCATCTTCAGGCTGTGGGCGGGGGTGATGAGTTCGGTCCGGCGTACGAAGGGTTGTCTCTCCATATGTTCCTCCGCAAGACGACAAGAAAGCGCTCAGCGATCAGCCAAAGCTGAACGCTTCAGGGCAGCGAAGAGACCTGGAGGCGCATGGTCCCATGCACCTTCCCGTTGTCCGAGATGAACTGCGGGAGGGGGATGATCCCGAAGGTGTTCCTGGTGCAGGAAAGGCAGAAGATCACCCCTTCCGGGCGATAGGCGCACGTCGGGCAACACTGGGCACCGCAGGAGAGACACCCCCAATCCTCATACCGGACACTGATCCGTTGTCCACACTGACACGTCCTGGTCATGCCGAGAACCCTCCTTTTTTGAACAGGCTGGTCGATCCTGATCCTTTGGGGGAGCAGAGGGTCCTCAGCCGTTCCTTTTGGCCCTGAAGGAAAGCCCCCAGGTCCTTCAAAACACGAAGAGCCACAGGGGCTTCCGGCGTCCCTCTGCCCCCGTGGCTCCAACGCTTGAAGCGGCCCCCCGTAGAGACGTTACGGGCCGCCTGCCCGAGGGCAAACGCCACATACGCCTACTACGTAGGAGAATAACGACCGCATCATGGATCCTTTCTGAATGGCGAGCATTCAGCCGTCAGCTTGAAAATTGTAGGCGATTCTCGTATCGCCTTGTTTTTGTTGAAAGCTGATTGCTGAGCGCCACGTGTTTGCTTTTGTACCATTTCCTCCTTGATATTGTCAAGGAAAAATTTTGTGCTGCCAGGATCTGGGCGTTGACAGGATCTCTCCTATCTGCTACACCTAATCCCATACGCTCTCAGAAAGGATGACATGACACGTCTGATCGCTTTTCTCTCCAAACATCGGAGGCCGCTTTTCGTCGGCATCCTCTTCCTGATCCTGGCCAACGCCTTCGCCCTGGCCATCCCCTGGGTGCTGAAGGAGGCCATCGATGCCCTGAAAGGCCCTCCCCCTGGGTCGCTTACCCGCTATGCCTTCTTCCTGGTAGTCCTGGCGGCCCTCCAGGGCCTCTTCCGGTTCCTCGGTCGGTGGACCTTGATCGGGGCGGCCCGCGAGATCGAATACGAGCTTCGGAACCAGCTCTTCCGCCATCTCCTTAGGCTCCCCTCCTCTTTCTATCAAAAGATACGGACAGGGGATCTCATGGCCAGGGCCACCCAGGATGTGAACACGATCCGGATGCTCCTGGGCGCCGGCCTCATGTACTCGGCCAATACTCTGCTCGTGTATGGGGCGAGCGTCACGCTGATGCTGAAGATCGATCCTCTCCTCACCCTCGTCGCCCTCCTGTCTTATCCGCTGCTCTTCCTGGCGATGAAGAAGGTAAGGCAAGGGATCCACGACCGCTTCGAGGAGGTGCAGGAACAACTGGCCCGGTTAAGCGACAAGGCCCAGGAAAATCTCTCAGGGATCAGGGTGGTAAAGGCTTCTTCGCTGGAGCAGGACGAGGTCAAAAGCTTCGCCCGCTTAAACGACGACTACGTCCAAAAGAACCTCCGCCTAGCCAAGGTCGAGAGCTTCTCTCAGCCCCTGGCCAGCCTGGCGGGAGGCCTGGGGATGGCAGCAATCCTCTGGCTGGGGGGAAGGAAGGTCATTGAGGGAAGCCTCACATTAGGGGGGCTTGTCGCCTTCAACACGTATCTGGGCATGCTCCTCTGGCCGACCCTGGCTATGGCTTGGATCGCGAACCTCTACGAGCGGGGCCGGGTCTCGATGGAGCGGATCGAGGCGCTTCTAAAGGAGGAGCCCACCATCGGGGACGAGGAAGGGATGGTAGAGATGGAGGCCCTCGGAGGCGACATCGAATTCCACTCCTTGACCTTCGCGTACCAGCACGACGGCCGCCGCCCCGCCTTGAAGGAGATCGATCTGAAGATCCCCAGAGGAACAAAGGTCGCCCTGGTGGGGCCGACAGGATCAGGGAAGAGCACCTTCTTAGCCCTCATCCCTCGCCTGCTGGAGGTCCCGAACGGCCATCTCTTCATTGACGATCTCGAAATCACCCGCATCCCCCTGGCCGTCCTTCGCGGGTCCATCGGCTATGTCCCCCAGGAATCCTTCCTGTTTTCGGACACGATCCGCGAGAACATCGCCTTC
>JACQHM010000308.1 GCA_016199025.1 Candidatus Methylomirabilota bacterium
GAACTCCCCCTCCTCGTTGGTCAGGGCGACGAAGGGGTTCTGCAAGACCACGATGTAGGCGCTCATCTCCTGGTGTCTGCTGCACAGCAGCGAGACAACGCCCTCCCGGCGAAAGGTCTTGGGGACCGGCTCGGCCCCCGGGGGCATGCCGAAATTGAAGATGGTCCTCTTCTCCTGGAGGGCCTTGATATTGTGTAACTCCTTATCATAGGTGGTAAAGTTGACGGTGGTCCCGACAAGGATCGGGAGAACGTGGGGCACGTAGGTGAGCTTCCTCTGAGCCATCACGGCCGCCTCCTGAGGAGGGGGAAACGTCCCCTCGACCTTCTCAAGATAGACCACCGCGTTGTAAAGACGCTGCGGCCCCCACGTCACGGTCCCAACGATGGTCCCTCCCCCCTCAGCTCCGAGACCGCCTGCCAGAGGGAAGAGCCCTAAAGCCAACACCAGGGACAGCGCGAATCTTCGACCTCTCTTCACCATTCCTCCTTCTGTTAGAAGGCGAAATCGAGACGGACCCATAGAGTATGAGGTTTGTTCCGGTTCCTCGCCTCCGATTCCCTGTGGACAGAGTAGATCTCCCCCTGGATATCTACCCGCACATTGGCGCGGATCAGGAAGGCCACCCCGGGGAGCCACCGCTGTTGATCCAGCGAACTGACGGTGAAGCCTTTAGCAACCAAATCGGAAGGTCTACTGACTTCGAGGAGCTCCCAACGAACGGTCCCCATGAGCCAGGGGAGGAACATGTATTCGGCCTTTACGAACGGGGACTTGTAATCGACCCCCTGAAAGCTGTCAGGGGCGAGGGGATTATCGTGATGGCCGAAGACGTAGCCCACCGCCAGATCCAGGTTTTGGAAGGTTCCGTTCAGGGCGACGCCGAACCGGCTGAAGTCATCCTCGATCCTGCTGGGCGTGGCCTGGACGCGGAACTGCCCGAAGTAGCCGAAGTGTTCGATCGAGATGGCGTTATCAACCCAGCCACCGGTCGGAGGAGCTTCTATGGTCACCTCTTTGCCGGGGAGGGTCCCGTCGAGGGCCCGTCCCCCTAACTTCAGTCGAACGGTGTAGTAGAGGTCCTTATGATTGTTCGTGTCGAAGACCTCCTCCTGCCCTTGCGTGAGGCCGAGGGAGTAGCCGAACCGTTTGAACAGGATCCCATTCGCCTCCACCGCCGGCTGGAAATCCTGGAGCCGAAACCTGTTTCTGTCTCTCCCAGTAGTTGGCGCACCGATCGAGGCACCTGTGTCAGGATTGATCAACCTTAAATCAGACAATCGCTTGTTCCCCCAGAGGGGGTGGACCCGGAAGACCCGGGTGAAGTTACGGTAGCTGGGAACGTAGTTCGGGTCGAGCTTGCCGACCCACAGGTTGAACGCCCGCTCGGGGACCGGAAGGCCGATGTTCGTCAGAGGATCCTGGATCTTCAGGAAGGCTTGCTGCAGCGCCACTTGATTCGGGTGCTTGAACTCGATCTGCCCGAAGAAGCCCATGTCATTGCCGAAGGTGCCGCCGAGGAGCGCCTCGATCTCGTGGGGGAACTCGAAGTTCGTCCTGTAAGCCTTCGTCTCATCCTGGGTGATCTCAAGATGGGTGATGAAGCGGATGGCGATGGGCGGCATCCCCGGGATGGTCCCCGGCCAGATCGCCTGGGGCCAGAGGTCCTTCCAGGCCGGCGCCTCGAGCTGTAAGGGCTTATCCTTCATGTAGGGCTCATCCCCGTCGGGAGCCGGGATCTGGTAGCCGTTCAGCCGGAACGCCTCCCCAAAGGCGTTGAGCTTCGGGAACATGACATGGCAGGTGCTACAAGACGTCTGGTACTTTCGCGCAAAAGCTGGGATGGCTCCGGCCTCCTCCCCCGCCGCCAAGATGGAGCCGAGCACCATGGCCACCGCTACCAAGACATAAGGTTTCTTCATCTCTCCACCCTCCCCTCAAACAGGCCTTCCATCCTCCACTGGCGTTAGACAAGTGAAACACCCAAACCTCTGATGAAAGGAGGCAACGAGATCTTCTGCCGTGGACGTTCCCGCGTGGCGGCCTTCAGCCTCCTCCTCGAGAGCGCCGGCAATGGCCCTGAGGAGGTCCTGGGGGGCCATGAGGATGACCAACTCACCGCTCGTGATGGTCGCCCGCTTCTCTTCGAGGCTCACGCTGACCACCCGTACCCCGGGGTTCTCCTCCAGGACCCGCTTCCCCCCCTCCCCCTCGACAGTGACGACGTCAGGTTTCAGCGCCCTGATCTGGTTGAAGGCCTCCTCCCCCTTTTCGGCAAGGCCCACAACCTCCAGGCCCTCCCGGCGAAAGATGCTCGCCAGGCCGTGGCCGAAAAGGGCATGCTCGTAGAGCACGAAGACCCTGCACTTCTCCATGGCATCCTCTTCCTGATCGTTCCAAAGAGGCAACCTCTGTGCCAGATCCGGCATGTTGGAAAACGTCAATTTTTCCAAGGAGTTTTGACATCGCGCCCGATCCAAAGGGTGCCCCAAATGCGCAAAGGCTTTCACAGACTCTACGCGAGGCGATGGGTTTCAATGAGCAATGAAGGGGAAGACGGCACTGCGCAAGAGGCTTCCCACATGCGCAATTGTCTTCACATCTTTACAGGCGACGGTTTCTTAAGCTATTGATTATGATGTCCCCTACCCCTGGCACGCTTTTTGTAGGGCTCATCTCGGGAAATAGGTGAAGCTACCAATCGCTGCTAGAAAAATCCTGAAAAATAAGGCAAAGCCTGGTGCATCAAGGCGTTTTCACCTAATTTCCAACATGAGCCTTTTGTAGAGTAACGAGGCTGCATGAGCCACGAGCTTCGGACGCATTTGAACTCCATCATCGTGACGTTGCCCTTGAGAACCGGCTAAAAGAGGAAGAGGGATGCTGGAGCGATCCAGGTTAAAGCAGCTCGATCAGGAGTACATCAAGCGATCCGAGGTAGTGAGGCAGGTCGAGGATCAGATCGCCCGGGTAAGGGCCCGGATGGACCGGGTCCGGCATAAGGTCGCTGTCATGAGCGGCAAAGGGGGGGTGGGGAAGAGCCTGGTGACGGTGAACCTGGCCGTGGCCCTCATGGAGCGGGGGGAGGAGGTGGGCATTCTGGATGCCGACTTGAACGGCCCCTCCATCCCCACGATGCTAGGCGTCGAGAGGCGGCCGTACGAGAGCACGCCGGAAGGGGCCCTCCCGGCAGTGGGGTTCGGCGGCATCAAAGTGGCCTCCATCGAGCTTTTGCTCCCGACGGCCACCACGCCAACCTTGTGGAAGGCCCCCCAGGGGGCCTGGGATGCGGTCTGGAAGGGGACCATGGAGATGAGCACGATCCGGGAGTTCCTGGGGGATGTGGCCTGGGGCGCCTTGGACTTCCTGCTGATTGATCTTCCCCCGGGCACCGGGGACAAGCCGGCGACCATCGCCCAGTGGATCCCAGACCTGGATGGGACCGTCGTCGTCACCATGCCCTCTAAGGTCTCAAAGCTGGTGGTCGCCCGCTCCATCCAGTTCGCCCAGATGCTGGGGCTCCCCGTCATCGGCCTCGTCGAAAACATGGCCGGCTTCTGCTGCCTCACCTGCGGGGCCGAGACGGAGCTGTTCGGGAGGCCGTGCACGGAAGAGGAGCTGGGGGTCCCGATCCTGGGGAGGATCCCCTTCGACTGCCGGCTGACCCTCTCTGCCGATGAGGGGAGGCCCTTTGTGGCGGAGTACCCGGATGCGCCCGCGGCCGGACAATTCAGGGAGGTGGCGGCGAAGATCAAGGAGGCGCTGGAGCTGAAGAAGACCTTCTTTGACGCCCTGTGATGGAGGCCGAAGCCATGAAGCACTTCTGCTGCCGATGCCACGTCTACATGGACTATGAAAACCACGAACCGTTGGACGAAGGCTCCTTGGGGATCTTCTTCCGATGTCCGGGATGCGGGCACAGGATCGCCCTCATCACGAACCCGGGCGAGACCATGCTGGTCCACTCCCTGGGGGTGAAGCTCGGGGGCGGGCCGGTGGAGGGTGAGCCTCTGGAGCTGACGCGGATCACCTTGAGGGGGTCTGAGGGCAGGGAAGGACCTCTGTGGTCGGCGGAGGCCAAGCAGCGCTTAGAACGGGTCCCGCCCTTCGCCAGGGCGATGGCGAGGCAGACCATCGAGCGCTACGCGTTAGAGCATGGGTATCGTGAGATCACCGAAGCCGTGATCGAGGAATACAAGGGGCAGATGGGAGCCCTCGGATAGGCAAACTTCCTGCTGACTGACAGGAAAACCTTCCGTTAAGGAGGGCTGAGGCCCACTTTGGCCTCGAGACGGGCCAGGCGGTCGTGGAACTTGAGGGCCAGATCCATTTTCTCCGCCAGGCCGTCGATCTTCTGATCCAACCTTAGGAGCTCTGATCCTAGCCTCTCATCCAGCCGATGGATCTCGGACAACGTCTCACGATGGCGTGAGTCGATCTTTTCATCGAGTCGCCGTACCTCGACTTGCAGGGCTCGGATCTCCCCCATCAAGCGCTGGATCTCCGGGGAGACCAGGTCCTGGATAGCTCTCTTGACATTCTCGTAGATGTTGAAAAGGGCCATGTCGGCCTCTCCCTAGCTCATCAGGCGTTGGAGGAGTCTCGCGGCCTCCTTGGCGAAGTAGGTGATGATCAGATCGGCCCCCGCCCGTTTGATGGCGGTCAGCATCTCCAGCATGGCCTGCTCCCCGTCGAGCCACCCTTTTTGAGCCGCCGCCTTCACCATGGCAAACTCCCCGCTCACGTTGTAGGCGGCCACCGGGACGCCGTACTCGGCCTTGACCCGGTAGATCACGTCGAGGTAGGGGAGGGCCGGCTTCACCATGACGATGTCCGCCCCCTCTTCCAGATCCAGCCCCACCTCCTTCAAGGCCTCGTCGGCGTTGGCCGGGTCCATCTGGTAGGAGCGCCGGTCGCCGAACTGGGGGGCAGACTCGGCCGCCTCCCGGAAGGGGCCGTAGAAACTTGACGCATATTTGGCGGCGTAGGCGAGGATGATCGTCTCTTCAAAGCCGGCCTCGTCCAGGGCCTCCCGGATCGCACCGACCCTCCCGTCCATCATGTCCGAGGGGGCCACGATGTCGGCCCCGGCCTCGGCATGGGAGACGCCCACCTTGGCCAGGATCTCCAGGGTGGGATCGTTCTTCACCACTCCTCCCTCTACGACCCCGCAGTGACCGTGGCTCGTGTAGGCACAGAGGCAGATGTCGGTGATGACGGCCAGATCCGGCACCGTGTCCTTGATGGCCCGGACCGCCTGCTGGACGATCCCGTCCTTGGCGTAGGCTTGAGACCCATAGGCGTCCTTAAACGAGGGGAGGCCGAAGAGGAGGACCGCCGGGATCCCCAAGGAGGCGACCTCCTTGACCTCCTTCTGAAGCTCATTGACGGAGAGGTGGAAGTTGCCGGGCATGGCGGCGATCTCGTGCTTCACCCCGCTTCCGTGGACGACGAAGAGGGGAAAAATCAGATCCTCGACGGCGAGCCTGGTTTCCCTCACCATCCGGCGGATCGTCTCGGTCTGGCGAAGCCTTCTTGGGCGAAAGATCGGGTACGACATGGTTCCCTCCGTGGCAAGCACTGCACCTTGGGCGGCCGAACGTGGGTTTCATTCTAATCCGGCCGGCCCGAGCGGGTCAACAGAAGAGTTTCACTGGAGGATTCGACGATGACGGCATCCGCTTCGATCTCCACGAGGATCTCAGGAGCGATCAAGCGGCTGACTTCCACCATACTGGTGGCCGGTCGAATGTCGTGAAAGAACTCGCCGTGGGCTCGTCCAACCTTCTCCCACTCGTCAATGTTCGTGACGTAGATCCTCGTGCGAACCACATCCTTCAGGCTGGCCCCTGCCATGTGGAGGGCCGTTTCGATGTTTCTCAAGGCCTGAACCGCTTGGGCGTAAGGATCCCCGTGGCCGACGATCTTCCCGGTTTCGTCGGTGGCCGTGGTTCCAGAGACATGAACAAAAGGCCCGAGACGCACGGCCCGCGAGTAACCCACGATCGGTTCCCAGGGGGTTCCCGTCGCAATGTTTTTTCGTTGCATGTCGCCGTTCA
>JACQHM010000303.1 GCA_016199025.1 Candidatus Methylomirabilota bacterium
AAAAAGCGCAGTTTATGCCCGTGCGCAGTATAAAGGGCGGGGGGATTTCTGAATTAGAGCACCTTTTCCATGATCCTGAAGAAATCCTCCTGGGAGACGGCTCCCTTGAGAAGGACGACAACCTCCTTCTGTCTCCTGAAACCGGACCAGGAGGTCCCGTCGAAGAAGAGTCCAAAATCAGGATTCCTGGTATTCATCGGATCCTCAACCGACAATCCGGGTCGTTGGGGTGATTGTTGCCTTTTCAAATTGATGCTTGAGACCGCCTGGCCTTCGGATTGAAACTTCAGCCTGAACATGTGGACCCGAGCCGCCCCCTTCTGTAACACCCCGCTCTGGGAGGAATCGATCCCATAGGCTTGAATCGCCTCAAGCTCCTTTAAGAACGGGGGTTGGCCTATCTTCAGCTCTTTCATGGCCAGGAGAGCGGCGGGTACATCCATTCCTTGGAGGATCCCTTCATAGCCGTTGATGCTTAACCTCGTCTCAGCCATGGGTTCCTTCTGGTCCCCTCCGGCTGAGGCCACGGAACTGAGAGAAAAAACAGAGCAAAAGGCAAACGTGAGAGCCAGGACAAGACCTCGGAGAAAAATCTTCTTGAACATCTTGCTTCTCCTCTTTCCCGTATCCTCATTCTTCAATCTGAAATCGGCAATCGGCAATCCAACTTTGAAGGGGGGATTAGAACAGGCGGTAGAGGTAGCCTGCGAGCATCCCGCCAAAAAGGATGGTGAGAAGATAGACGAGGAAGGCCCGTTTCTTGACCAGGAGGGCCACGGTCAGCAGGGGGGCGATCCTGGTCGCCGGGCCCGTCAAGAAGAAGGTCAGGGCGGCCCCCTTATCCATCCCCATTTGCATCAGCTCCATGACCAGGGGGATTGCCCCGCCGCCGCAGAGATAGAGGGGGACGCCCAGAAGTGCCGCCAGAGGGATCGAGAAGCCGGACGAGCCCAGCGAGACCATCACGAGCTTCTTGGGGATGTACGTCTCGACAACTGACGCCAGGATGATGGCCAGCATGAAGTACTTCAGCGGGTACTTGGCTGTTTTGGTCATGAGCCGAAAGGCATTGCGCCACCGGCTCTCCGCATGAGATCCGCTGATCATGGCGAAGACCTGCTGGTTCCCCGCTAGCGAGGTCTCCAGGACGCCCCCGTTCAAGGAGGAGAAGAACCCCCGCCCGTTCAGATACTGAAACAGGAGTCCGGAGCTGAACCCTAACGCCACGGCTGAGAAGAGCCTGGCCAGGGCCATGCCCGGCCCCAAAACTCCCCAGGTGGTGATGAAGAGGAAGGGGTCGATCAAGGGGGAGGCCGTTAAGAAAGCCATGACCGGCGGCAAAGGGACCCCTGACGAGAGCATGGCGGCGAAGATGGGGAGAACGGCATAGGAGCTAAGAGGGGAGACCACCCCCAGGAGGGTGGCTAAGCCGATGGCGATGGTCCCCCCCCTTTTCTCGCACGCCGCCGAGAGCCGCTCAGTGGGGAGGAAGGCGGCGACAAAAGAGCCGAGGACGATCCCAAGGAGGGCATAGGGCCAAAGCCTGGCAAACAGCTTCAGGCTTAAAGCCCCGATGGCCAGAAAAGAGGTCTGGGAAAGGAGTGTGACCATCTGATCCATGATCGTCCTCGGCCTTGGGATCCCTCCAGAGGAGGGATCCGTCGTGTTACTTCCAGCCGCTGACCTCCGCCCAGGCCCCGGGGGCCCTCACGTTCTCGGGAGGCGGCTGGAACTTCCTGGCCACCTCGGCGATGGACCGCCCGACCACCAAGATGCCCTCGTTGGTCCCGATGCCGTACTCCTTCGGCAGTCTGATGGTCCCGAAGTCATCGGGGTTAAAGCCCATGACCTGGGCCCCCACCGAATCCACAGCCACCGGGTCCGCCCCGGCGATGATCACATCCATCGGGACGGGCTCACCCATGGTCGGCCCGTTCCCCTCCATCCCCCAGATCCCGCCGATCACCGCATAGTTGGGCTTGGCGATGGAGTGGACGTCCGCCACAACCTTGGCCATCTTCGGGTGGGGGAGCCCCAGCTTGATGGCGCCATAGACCCGGCTGGGCGGGATGCCGATGGCCCAGTTCTTCAGGGTCATGGTGACGCCCGCCAACTGGTGGGTCTTCAAGGGCCCGACCGAGATCCGAACATCGGCCTCAACGATGGGGGCAGGAAGCGTGTAGTTCGGCAGGGCCAGGCCGTAGGGCGCCTTGTACGTCTTCCAGGGCCCCTCGTTCACGTCGTACAGCTCGGCCCCAATCTCCCGCGCCATCCTGGTATACCCGTAGGTGAGGTACGCGGCATGAGCGTCCCCTGCGTTCGGGCCGGTGGCAATGATCACCTTCTTCGCCCCCGATTCCTTCGCCATGACAGCGAGGGCCCTGACCACCCGGGCATCCACCACCATGGACTGGATGAACTTGTTGGCATATTCAGCATTCGGGGCCTTCCCGGTGGAGACCACGTACCAGAGGTCTTGGACCAGGTTGGTCAGGATGGCGACGGTGTCCCCCGGCTTCACCGGCCACCCGCCGGCGAGCTTCACCGCTTCCCGGACCATCCGCTCGATGGCCGCCTCACCCTCCTTCGTCCAGAGGGCCTCCCACTGCTTGGTGAAGTCCAGGACATCCAGCTTCCACGTCTCGGCCACCAGTTGATGGTTGTCGGCCTTGACGATGGCCACCGTTGGCCCAGCCTGAGCAACCGAGGCACCGACCAACAGGCCGACAACCAGACAGAGCGCTGCGAAGAGGTTCCTCCTTCGCATCTCTTCGCCCTCCTTAACTTAGGGTTTCTCCCATGCAAGCCCTCGAACGAGGGCCAGACCCACATCCGGTTCGAAGATCTCCCACCCCCTTTCC
>JACQHM010000297.1 GCA_016199025.1 Candidatus Methylomirabilota bacterium
GCTGAGCAAAACGTGAAGCTCGCGCTACGGAAGGCCAAGGGGATGGAACTGGCCAAGCCAGTGGCTCCTCCAGTGCCAGGGGTGGGGCCGCCGGTGCCGGGACTGCCGCCGGAGGTGAGCCCGCCGCCGGTCGTGGAGGGGCCGCCCGCCGTAGCACCGCCGGTGAGGGTCGCCCCGCCCGAGGTCGCCGCACCGCCAGAAGAGGTCCCACCAGTGGCGGCGGTGCCGGGACTGCCGCCGGTCGTGGAGGGGCCGCCGGTGAGGGTCGCCCCGCCCGAGGTCGCCGCACCGCCAGAAGAGGTCCCACCAGTGGCGGCGGTGCCGGGACTGCCGCCGGAGGTGAGCCCGCCGCCGGTCGTGGAGGGGCCGCCGGTGAGGGTCGCCCCGCCCGAAGAGGTGTTGCCCCCGATCATGGTGCAGCCGCCGGTCGTGGAGGGGCCGCCAGCCGCGGCGCCGCCGGTGAGGGTCGCCCCGCCGGTGGTGGGAGTGCCGCCGGTGAAGGCCCCGCCCTGGCAAGAAGGGCCGAGGGTGGGGGTGCCGTTTGAGGGCGAGGAGGTGCCACCAGAGGAAGTGCCGCCGGTGGCGGCGGTGCCGGGACTGCCGCCGGAGGTCGTCCAACCGCCCGAGGTGATCCCGCCAGAGGTGATGCCTCCACCGCTGGTTGCGGTCCCCCCGGAGGAGGTGCGGCCGCCGGAGGGGGAGAAGCTCCCTCCGAAGGTTCCTCCAATGGCAAGGCCTCCTGAGAAGCCCGTCGTTCCTCATGTGCGGACGCTCGAAGATGTCTTCTTTGACTTCGACAGGTACCTGATCCGGGATGATGCCAGGCAGACGTTAGACCAGAATGTCTGGTGGCTCCAGGAGCATCCAGAGACCAGGATTCTGATCGAAGGACACTGTGACGAGCGGGGTACCCACGAGTACAACCTCGCTCTGGGGGAGCAGCGGGCGAAGGCGGTGATGGAGTATCTGGTGGCCTCGGGGATCGAGCCTTCTCGACTCTCGACGATCAGTTTTGGGGAGGAGAAGCCCTTCGTGTTGGGACATGACGAATCAGCGTGGCGGTGGAACCGTAGGGCTCACTTCGTCATCAGCCTGGAGTAGAGGGAGCAGAAGACAATTGGGCACTAAGGGATCATGACAGCGGTACGGAAGGGTCTCTTCGTCCTTGGGGCCATGACCCTTTTCCTCTTCATCCTCTTGGGGATCATTCCTTTCCTCCTTCAAGCGGGCCCGGCGGAGGAGCTGCTCAGGAAGGCTATGGAAGCCGAACTCCGGCAAGCGCTGAAGCGGGAGGTCCGGATCCAGCGCCTCTCCTTGAAGCCTTTCCTGGGCGCTTTGGAGCTCCGCGGCCTGACCCTCTTCGGGGACGGGGAGCTGGCCCAGGTGCCCATCCTGGAGGTTGAGCGCTTGAGGCTCACGTTCAGCCTCCAGAAGCTTCTCCATCGGACCCTCGTGGTGGAACAAGCAGCCTTGCAAGAGGCGAGGTTCTTGGTAAAGGAGCGAGAGACCCCTCAAGCGACGGATCTCTCGGACCTCCTGAACCTTCCGACCTTCGCCCTCCGGTTCCTGGGTGTTCCCTTCCAGCTTCAGATCTCCACAGTCCTGGTTAATCAAGGACAGCTCCGCTATCTTTCTCCCCGCCTCGGCCTCGAGGGGGTCGCAAAGCTCAAGGATGCCCAGATCCGTTGGAATCCTGGGTCCCTTCGAAGCACCCTCGCTTTCGGCCCCATCGAGCTTCGCCTGGCGGGGAAGGCCTTCTCGCTAGAGGAGGCGAAGGCAGCCCTGGAAGGGGACGGAGGAGGAATCACCTTGACTATCCTGGAGGCGAGGGCGGCTGAATCGACGGCGGCCATGTCTGGAAGGCTTGCCGTGGCGGGTGAAGAGACCTCTCTTCATCTTCGCTTTACGTCACGACTCAGGTTGGAACAGCTCGCCCACTTTGTGAAAGGGGGTTTGAAAGCCGAAGGCCTCCTTCAACTGCAAGGGGTCATTGCCGGGAAGGTCTCCTCTCCTTCCTTGGAGGGACAGGCGAGCCTTGCCGAAGGGACCCTGGAAGGCCTCCCCTTCCGCGACCTAGCCTTTCAGTTTCGCTACAGGGAGGGAGGCCTGACCATCGTGGGGCTGAAGACCGCGATGTTTGGGGGACGCCTCGAAGGCGAAGGGCGGCTCTTTTCAGAGGATCAACGGTTTCAAGGGGAGTTCCGGTTCGAGAGGATGGTCCTGTCCTCCCTGTTAGACCGTCTCTGGCACAAGCCTTCTCCCCTCCGGGGGGAGCTGAAGGGTCGTCTGAAGCTCAAGGGGGAGGGCTTCAAGGCACGGGATGTCCAGGGAGAGGCAAGGCTCTTGATCGAGAACCTGAGGGGAGACGGTGAAGAAATGTCAGGCCGCCTCGAGGCGTCGGTGGCCTTAGACCGGGAGCAGGTGAAGCTCTTAAGCCTCTCCTTGAGGCAAGGTTCCTCGGCCATCACGGCCAAGGGCTTCGTCAGCATGGACGGCGCATCAGATTTGACCGTTCAGGGGACGGTTCGAAGGGTCTCTGACCTTGGAACCTTTCTGGGTATGGACGGCCTGGGAGGCTCCGCCACCGTTCAGGGGCGGCTCCAGGGTTCTTGGGAGCGGCCTCGATTCGCCGGGACCATCAATTGGCAGAAACCTCGCCTATTCGCCTTTGGCCTGGAACGAGCATCAGGGACTGTGGAGCTTTCTGGAGGAAGGCTGAAGGCCCAACGTCTCCTCCTCCGTCAGGGCAGGACGACCCTCGAGGTTCAAGGGGAGGCCCTCCTCGGAGAAGGGAGGGCGCTCACCCATCTGGATCTGAAGCGAGACATCACTTTGAGGCTCACCTTGAAGGGGGAGGGGCGTCTCGAGGATTTGGCCTCCTTCTCGCCTCACAAACTCCCCATCGCCGGCAGCTTTCAGGGGCGGGCTTCCCTCGAAGGCATTCCCTCCGCGCTGATCGGGGGCACTAGCCTCCAGTTCCGCCAGATGGAGCTTCTGGGGGAGTCGTGGGAAAAGGGGGAGGCCGTCTTCGTCCTGGAGCCGGGCCGCCTTTCGCTCCAGCGATTCTCCCTCCACCGCGGGAAGGAAGAGGTGGTCGGCCTAGGCGAGGTACGGGGGGAATCATACGCCGTCCAACTGTGGTCCAGGGCTCTGGATCTCGGCAGGCTGAAGCCCTTGGCCGGAACCGGTGTCAACGGGACGATCCAGGTCACCATCCAGGGGTGGGGGAGGTTAGCTGATCCTTACTTCACGGGCCGGTTCGGCGTGGCCGCGCTTTCCTACCGCGATCTTGCCCTTGGAGCGGTAGAAGGAAATTTCGCTTGGCGAGGTGGGGCCTTGTTCCTGGACCTCTCTCTCCGAGAGGGGCACTACCGCCTACGAAGCCTCCTTAGTGCCAAGACCTCATCGTACCAAGCGGAGCTTACCCTGTCGCAGGCGTCCCTGGATCCCTTCCTCAAGGTGGTGGGAGACTCTCCGTTACAGACGCTCAAAGGGGAGGCTTCGGGGAGGGTCCGGCTTCGAGGTCTTCTGGGCGCTGGGGCGCTGGCGGGGGTCGCCGAGCTCTCGTCCCTTACCTTGTTCTTCCAAGGTCAGCGTTGGCAGAATGTGGGGCCTGTTCTGTTCTCCTGGCAGGGAAGCCAAGTCACGCTTTCACCCATCAGGATGGGGAGTGGAGGAAAGGAGTTCACCCTCCAAGGAAGCCTGGAAGTCGAGCGACGGCTCCAGTTGAAACTGGAGGGGAGTCTCCCCCTCGTCGCCGTGAAGCCATTTATTGACGAGATCGCCTTCGTCGAGGGGGTTGCCGACGTGGCCCTGGATATCGGAGGTCCCTGGCACGATGTGGAGGTGAGGGGAAGGATCGCGACGGGAAAGGCGAAGCTCCGCCTCTCGTTCCTCCCCTGGCTCTTGGAGGATGTCCAGGGGGCCCTGGTCCTCGAAAAAGAGGGGGTCCACGGCGAGGGGCTGAAGGGTTCATTAGCCGGAGGTCGGACCGAGGTCCAGTGGATCGGGCGGAGGGACCCTAAGGGTTGGTTTCACACCGTGATCTTCCAGCTTCAGCGGGCAAGGGCGGAGCGGGTGTTCGGCGAGCCCAGGTGGACCGGCCTTATCACCGGCCAGCTCTCGGCCAAGGGCCGTCTCTTCGTCGAGAATAAGAAAGGAAGGGATGACGTTCCCCTGTCCACCCTTGAAGGGGAGTTCTCCTTAGACATCCTCGATGGAAATATCAAGCGGTTTACGGTTCTCTCCCGGATCTTCTCCCTTTTGAATCCCACCATGCTCCTCGAATTCAAACTGCCGGATCTCACCTCGACAGGAATGAACTATAAGAGCCTCAAAGGGGACTTCACGGTCAAGCGAGGGGTGGCGGAGACGGAGGATCTCTTCTTGGACAGCCTTTCCCTTAGGATGGGGGCGGTGGGAAAGCTCGACCTGGTGAAGGAGGAGGTGGATTTTAAGGTCGGGGTCAGACCCCTCCAGACATTCGACAAGGTCTTAAGCTCGATCCCCTTGATCGGGAGGGTCCTGACCGGCAAAGAGAAGAGCCTGGTGGTGAGCTATTATGAGGTCAAAGGGAAGACGCTCGATCCTCAAGTGAAGGCGATCCCGTTCGAGTCCCTGGGCAGGGGGATCCTGGGGGTTCTCATTAGGGTCCTGACGTTTCCCTACCAAATGTTTTCTCCCTCGCGTTGACGCTCGATGATGCAACTCTCTTTCATCTTCGTCCTGGTCCTGGCGGTGGCCGTGGCCCTCTTCGCCATCCAGAACAACGTCCCTGTCCAAGTCAGACTTCTGGCCTGGACGTTCGAGAGTTCTCTGGTAGTGGTTATTCTGACCTCGGCGGCCTTGGGGGCGGCGTTGGCCACGTTTCTGGGGCTCCCTGGGGCCTTCCGGATCCGATGGAGGCTCAGAGAACAATTAGCAAAGGTGCAGGAGTTGGAGCGGAGATTCCAGGACGCTCAAGCCCAAAGTGGAGGCGAGTCTCCCCAAAAGCCACCTTCAGAAGACGTTCCAAAAGCTCACCCCCCTCTATGAGCCACAAATGACCATTCGTGGTCGAAAATGACCGCCTTTTTTCCCTGACCTCTCATCCCCGCTACGTTCAAAAAAACGAATTCCTCTTGTACGGCAAGCGCTTAGACGGCTCGGAGGCCATCAAGCCTCTTTGGCATCGCTCTTGCGAGGGTCAAAGGATATCCAAGGCTTATTGGACGAAAACTCTTGACCTAAAGGGTTTGGCCAATGACCACACGGACGATCCTGATTGTTGACGACGAACCGAGCTCCCGTTGGGTGTTCAAAAAGATCCTGGATCGCACCTACAGCTTGCTCATGGCCGAGAACGGTCGCCCGGTCCTGGACATCCTCCGTCAGACCACGGTCGATTTGATCCTCCTTGACCTCCTGATGCCAGAAGTGGACGGCTTTAAGGTGTTGCGGAGGTTGAAAGAAGAAGGGGCCACAGTGCCGGTGATTGTGGCGACGGCTCACCCGAGCCAGGTTCCAGTCGCCATGGAGCTCAGCTATCCAGTGGCCGCATGTGTGAGCAAACCGATCGATGCCCGGTACCTCCAAGAGACCGTTGCTCAGGTCTTGGGAGCTTGAGGGATGAGCCAGCTCCTTCAACACGAGTTAGACAAGCGAGCGCTCACCAGGCAATTTTTTGCTCCCTACCGGACGCTCGCAGAGCGGGTGTGGGAGCGGGTTGAGAGGTTTTGCGAGCGTTTGCCGGAGCCCCTGCTCGGGCAGTGGTGTCACCTGAAGGGGTATCTGGCCACATTTTCGGAAAGCCGGGATCCTCGCGAGTTCTTTCATCACCCCCATGCCTTCCCAAGCCTTCTCCTCCCTTTCTGGGTCGGCACCGGGATAGGGTTCAGGCCTGAGGATGAGACGGTTGAAGAGATCATCAAAGCGACCCTTCTGAACTACTTCTATCTGCGGATCCAAGATAACGTGATGGACGAACCAGACCGTTTCGATGCCACGCTTCTTCTGCTCGGAAACGAGGTCCTCCACGAATGCTACCGTGTCTATCATAGCACCTTTCCCGCGGGCTCGCCCTTCTGGGACCACTACACGAGGCTGTGGCAGGATTTTTCCCGCGCGACGCTGTGGGAAAAGCAAGAGCATTGGAGGCGCTTTGCTCCGTTTACCGAGACCGACGTGGAGCTCTTGGGGAAAAAATTTGTCCCCATCGCCATCCCTTGTGTCGCGTTTGCCCTCCTTCAAAACCGGCCAGAGGCGATCGCTTCCTTGGAGCGTATGGTCCAGTATCTTGGCGTCGGCATCCAGCTTGTGAACGATCTGACGGATATGCAGGAGGATCTTCAGCGTCAGGACTACACCTACCTGCTCACGCAACTTCTCCCTCCCGATGGTCACCATCTTTCCTTCGAAGAAGCTCAAGTAGAAATTCAGCGGGAGCTCCTTACGACCACGTTCCTGCCGGATTATCTGGAGATGGCGGCTACCTACTATAAGAAGGCCGCTGCCACGGCCCTGCGCCTCAACCTGCCACGGGTTGTGGAGTACGTTACCTATCAACTCACGTACCTTAGAGCCCTGAAAGGGGAGATCGTTCGGGCCCACCTCGAGATCCTGCTCGGGCTCAAACTGCCTGTACAACCTTGACCTGCTGCGGAAGGAGGAGGCCTATGGAATGAAGAACGCCCAGAGAATGGGTCATGAGAGGGAAGTGTGAGTTTCTCTTGCTACAATGGTAGTGGTGGAGGAGAGGGAGGAATGGCGATGTCGTACGAGGGAACTGTGACGTCCGGGATGGCGATGAAGCAACTCCTCGGGAATCTTGCCTCCGATGAGCAGTTTGCCAGCCAGTTCCTGAGGATCATCTGCGGCCACCTTCCCGATATGTCTCGAACCCCGCAGGAGAATTTACGGGATCTCCTCTCCGAGAAGAAGATCGAAGGGTTAGCGGATGAGGACCTTCAGGCCGTGTTCGAGCTCCAGCGGGTGAGCCGCGTTGACGCCGGCGCTGCCGACGCGCTAGGACGGATAGCCTCGCTCCTG
This sequence comes from Candidatus Methylomirabilota bacterium, assembly GCA_016199025.1. GTDB lineage: Bacteria > Methylomirabilota > Methylomirabilia > Methylomirabilales > JACQHM01 > JACQHM01. Next base: position 7,027 of record JACQHM010000297.1, read on the forward strand.
GCTCCGATAGGGAGCAAACAATTGTGTTAGTGACGCGCTCCCGATCTCCTGAGGGCGCGTCCAACGCCTGACGCGGATCTGCGGGCCTTGAGAGGATCCTCTCCCGGACCTAGGCCCCCGCACCTTCTTGAGGTAGATCTGGAGGCCTTGAGAGGATCCTCTGGAGGCCCCGTGTCTTGAGAGGATCAGAGAAGATGAAAGCCTACGTCTACCCTAAAGGTGATCACGGTCCAGCCTGTGGCTTCTCCTCTTGGCGAGCGTCATGCTTTATGCCGATGGTTCAGGTGATTGACCGAATTCCTGCTCATCCGGTGGCCCGGATCGAGCCGCCGGCGAGGGCGGCCCCCTATTCGTGTGCCCTCCTCTCGACCGGGTTCCTGATCTCGGAAGATTTGCTTCTGACCGCCTACCATGTCCTCCAGCAGTTGCAGATCGAGTATGAGTGCGAGAATGAAGAAGCTCAGGCGTATGTCTATTTCTTCGGCCCTTCTCGAAGAGAACTCTATCGGGTTGACAAAAAAGCGTCCAAGCATCTTCCGTGTGGCAATCCTGACAGGGATTGGGCGGTAATCTGTGTCGAGGGGTCACCAGGGAGGAAGTATGGCTATATCCCGCTCACCAAGCAGCCACAGATACAGGAAGGCGATCCGGTCACGCTGATCCAAAGAGGCGATCCCGCCCGCCCGCTGATGGTGCAGGGCCAAGTAAAAATCGTTGAGCCAGATATCGTTGCCTATGATGCGCCAACCCGACATGGCTTTTCAGGGTCGCCTGTCTTTAACGAGAGGTGGGAGGTGGTTGCGGTCCATTATGCCGGGAAGAACCTCTACGTCCCTCATGGTAAGGCTTCTGACACCGAGAATCCTGAATGCTACTCCCGGGGGACCCCCATCTTGGAGGTGATCAGGGCTCTGGAGCGTCAGAGCATTCCTTTAGCCGCATAACAGGGTTGTGCCATGACCATCAGGGACATCTTGGAGAAGCGGGCCGGTGACAGCCGCCCGTTCCTCTTCTTTGGAGACTCTGTCTACTCTTTTCGCGACTTTACCCGCCACGTGACCCGCACCGCCCACGGGTTGCTCGCCTGCGGTGTCCAGCCGGGCTCCGGCGTCGCCCTCATGCTTCCGAACAGCCCTCTGTGGCTCATCCTCTACTGTGCTCTCCAGACGATCGGCGCCTATGCCGTTCCCATCCATACATTTCTCCGGGGAAATCTTTTGGCCAGGATTCTGGCGCACTCCGATGCCCGTTTTCTCGTCCTGGATGCGGAGTTCCGAGAGGCCTGGGAGGAGATCCGTGACCGGGTTCCCCAGATCGCCCACCTCCTCCTGGCCGGAGCATCGCCGGATGACGGGATTCATGACCGGCTCTCCTGGAC
>JACQHM010000294.1 GCA_016199025.1 Candidatus Methylomirabilota bacterium
CCTTGACCGAGGGGCCGATGAAGGTCGCCTCCGGGTCGAGGATGGTCACCCCCTCCTCCATCCAGCGGGTCAGGATCCGACGCTGTAAGACCCGATGGGCCTGGGCCAGCTCTACCCTCGAGTTGATGCCGATCGCCTCCTCGGGATCTGGAACTTTGACGACGTGGATCGCGAGGCCCTGCCGCTTCAACAGATCAAGGGCCCCGGGGAGGTAGCGCTCCTTCTTGACCGCTGAAGGCCTCACCTCCTTCAAGGCGGGGAAGAGGGGTTTGGCGGCGAAGGCGTAGATCCCCATATTCACCTCACGGATCTTTAACTCTTGAGCTGAGGCCTCCGCCTCCTCGACGATCCTGAAGAACTCTCCCTTCTTCCCTCGAACGATCCGCCCGTACCCTTTGGGATCCGGGAGGTCCGCGGAGAGGAGGGTCGCCGCCGCTTCTCCCTTGGCATGCTCCTCGAGCAGCCTCTTGAGTGTTTCTTCCCTGACCAGGGGGACGTCTCCCGAAAGGACCAACAGATCGCCGTCGAACCCTTTCAAGGTCCCTTCCACCTGGAGGAGGGCGTGGGCCGTTCCGAGCTGCTCCTCCTGAAGGGCAAACTCGACAGGGCGACCGGCCAGGGCCTCTTTCACCCGATCGGCCTGGTGGCCGACCACCACGATCGTCCTCGTGACCGGGAGCCTTTCACAGAGATCGACGACATATCGGATCATCGGTTCCCCCAGGAGGGGGTGAAGGACCTTGGGGAGGTTGGATTTCATCCGGGTCCCCGGCCCCGCCGCCAGGATGACCGCCACCCGCTCTCGCATAGAATCCCTCGCGAACGACTCAAATTAGCAAAGATAGTGCCAGATCACGCTGGGAACACTATACCACATCCACCAGGCCTGCAAAAAGGGGGTTCCGCCTCGGGAACCCCGGCATGAGGAGGAAGGACTATAGCGGGGGTCTAGCCTTCGAAGAATTCGACCTGCCCGTGACTCTTGAGGGCCCCACGTTCGATACCCATCTGGAAGAGCCGTTCGATCGCGCGCCTGCCCTCCGAGCCATACTCGATCGTGTACCGGTTGACGTACATCCCCACGAACCGGTCGGCTAAGCGTCGTTCCATCCCCCGGGCGAACTGCATGGCGTAGTCGAGGGCCTCCTCTCGATGGTCCAACGCATAGTGGATGCTCTCCCGGAGGAGGGAGGAGATTTGCCTCGCGACGGCCGGTGCAAGATCCTTCCTGATGACATTCACGCCCAGGGGGAGAGGAAGACCTGTTTCCTGGTGCCACCACTCACCCAGGTCTAGAACCTTCGTTAACCCGTATTGTTCATACGTGAGCTGGCCCTCATGGATGAGAAGTCCCGCGTCAGCCTCCCCCTTGGCCACGACGTCCAGGATTTGGTCGAAGGGAACCTCGACGAAGGGGAATTCACCGATGGCGATCTTCAGGGTGAGGAAGGCCGTCGTCAAGAGACCTGGAACGGCGATCCTTTTGGCCCTTAATGTTTCAACGGTGAACAGCTCTCTGGCCACGACGATGGGGCCGTACCGGCTCCCCATGCTGGCCCCATGGGGGAGGAGGGCATATTTGTCGGAGACATGAGAATAGGCGTGAAGGGAGAGGGCCGTCACCTCCAGCTTCCCCTCGAACGCCCAACGATTCAGGGTCTCGATGTCCCGGATGACGTGTTCGAACTGAAGATCGTCAACGTCCAGCTTCCCCTTTGCCAGAGCGTAGAACATGAAGGCATCATCCGGGTCCGGGCTATGACCCACCCTGATCAGCTCAGACACGGCTTCCCCCCTGGAAAGGCTTCCGGTAGATCTCGTCGGCGGCGGCGATGCCGGGGCCGCAGGGAACACCTTCGGACAGAAGGATCCGTTCCAGGGCGGTGAGGAAGAGGAGGACGTTGTTTGGCGTCGAGTTCATCCCCATGAGGCCCACCCGCCACACCCTCCCCTTGAGGGTTCCAAGGCCCCCCCCGATGTCGATGCCGAACTCCTGAAGGAGGCGACCCCGGATTGTGGCCTCGTCCACTCCTTCCGGGACCTTGACGGTGTTCAAGGTCCAGAGGCGGTACGGAGGTTCCACCAGCATCTCCAGCCCCATCGCCTCCAGGCCTGCGATCAGGGCCAGGTGGTTCAATCGGTGACGCTCGAAGCGGGCTTCCAGTCCCTCTTCCTCGACGATCCTCAACGCTTCGAGCAGGGCATAATAGAGCGAGACAGGAGGGGTATGATGGTAGAACCGGTTCGTCCCCCAGTACTGCTCGAAGAGGGCGATGTCCAGGTAGTAGCTCTGGACCTTCCGCCTCCGGTTTCTCGTCTTCTCGATGGCCCTCTCGGAGAAGGTCACAGGGGCAAGTCCTGGAGGGGCGTTCAGGGCCTTCTGGGTGGCGGCGTAGCAGACATCAATCCCATGCTGGTCCACCCCCACGGGATGGGCGGCAAGGCTGGTCACTGCATCCACCAGAAGGAGGGCCCCATATCGGTCCACGATCTCCCTGAGATCTTCCAAGGGCTGGAGCACCCCGGTCGAGGTCTCGGCGTGGACCAGGGCCACGATCTTGATCCCTGTGTCCTTCTTCAGGGCTTCCTGGACCTGCTCGGGACGGATCGGCTTTCCCCACTCCTCCTCGATCCTGATCGGGACACCCCCACACCGCTCGACGATCTGGTGCATCCGATCGCCAAAAAAGCCGTTGTACCCGATCAGCACCTTCTCGCCAGGTTCAATGAGATTGATGAGGGCGGCCTCCATCCCAGAGGTCCCGGTGCCGGAGACGGGGAAGGTGGCCCGGTTCTCGGTCTCGAAAGTTGCATTCAGCAGCCGGTGGATCTCCCCCATGGCCTCCAGGAGGGAAGGATCGAAGTAGCCAACGACCTGGGCACTCATGGCCCGTAAGACCCGCTCCTCCACGTTGCTGGGGCCCGGCCCCATCAGGATCCGTGTGGGTGGATGAAACGCCTTTGATGCCGTCATGGCTTCCTCCTTAGAACAACAAAGAAAAAAGCCACGGGGGCTTGTCACTGTCTGCCCCCGTGGCTTCTCATCGTGGCGAGGGGTTCAGGTGAGGTGTTACGTCCCGCCCGCCCGAGGGCAGACGCCTCGACCAGAACCCACGCCGATCCCCAGAGCTTTGAAGACCTGTCCCTGCATGGCTCGATAAACCCTCTTCTCACAAAACCAGTTAGACTATATCGCGGTTCCTTCGAGCGTGTCAAGTAAATTCGTTCGCTGGCAGACAATTTGAGATAAGGCTATGGTTGCTAACTTTGGATCTCAGAGGGACCCTCTGGTGAAAGGGCGTGAACAGCCCTCGGAACCCCCTACTCCATGATCGAGGAGAAAATCCTCCCTTCCCCCCTTTTCCAAAGGGGGGGGTGAGGGGATTTCGGTTGAGCCCTGGCCCCTCATGAAGGCATCAAGAGGGAACCACAGAATCTTCTCTAGCTATCAGCGTGTCTGGTCAGACGAATCTCGAACCACCTCTGATCTGCCAGAACCACCGAGGTTTCAATCTGACGTTCAGGGACCGACCAGTAGATTCTCAGCAGCCGATCCTTCTCTTCCGGAGAAACTACTCGAAAACCGTGTTTTTCATAGAAACGGATCGCCCAAACGGCATCGGCCCAGGTGCCAATGAAGATCGGGGTCGTCGTCTGGGCGCGAAGAAAGGAGAGCAATTGTCGCCCAATGCCCTGATTTCGTTTCGCCGTGCGAATATAGGCATGTCTGATGAGGGTCACATCTTGCACGTGTTGAAGGCCCATCACCCCCACCAGCTCCCCATCCTCTTCATACCCCCAGAAGACGACACCCTCATCCATCTCATGCCGAAGCTCGTCTTTCGACATGTACGGTTCTTTCCAGCAGTCCACAGGGATCACCCCTTTATAGGCTTGGGCGGCGTCATTGATAATCGCGTAGATCATGTCAAAGTCCCTCTTGTCACATGGACGGATCATAACCTTCCTCAACGCCGAAGGCAAAGGGCGCGCAGCGTCCACAATGAAAAAGCGATGCTGGGTGAAGTTCCGCACGCTCCCGTCTCGGAGATTCTGGAGAGTCTGTAGGCACCAGTCATGTGGGGGTCGAGTTGGATGGCTTTTCGGAAGAAAGGATCACAAAGCCCGCCTTATGCTTAAGAACTTCGCGCTCCACCTGCTTTTCTCGAACCGTTCCCTCACAGTACTCGCACTGATATCCGAACTGAGTTGTCATATCTATGGCTCCGTCACTTCAGCCGAGCCTACGCGGTGAAAGAGAGCAATGACCGTGTTCGTATCGAGAAGGCACCTACCATTCATCGGGCTCTATCCTCTCACAGCCCTCCTCGATCGCCTCTTCCATCCTCTTGAGATCTTCAGGATCAATCCCTACCGCGAGTTCCAGGACCTTCGCTCCTGGCGTGCCACGGATGTGACGCCTGCGCAGCGACCGCGCAAACTCCAGGACCTGCCGTTGCTCGAGGGGACCAGGCTGCCACCCATGAAAACGCGACGGCCCTTCAGGGCTCACCCTGCCCCAAAGAACCGTGTACATGTGTTCATCACGCTGGAAGCTGATCTGGTTCGATTGCGTCTCTCCGGCGACGCCATCGCCCTGTCCCCTCTTTGAGCGGCGGGAGGGAAGCCGTCGGTGGTCACATAATACTTCCACACTGACGCGGCTGTCAACGAAAAGTGAACGCGGACGGGAGAGCATGGGGAGGGAGCCCGCTAAGGGAACGGCGTAGGGAAAAGGGGAAGCTCAGCGGAGACCATCGCTCCCGATCACCCTTCTTCCGTTATCCTCTTCAAGAGCGCGGCGCTTGGTTTGCGCGACCAGAGGACCTCTTCCTCGCTGACCAGCCGGGAGCGCTTGGCTCCCTACCGGCCCTCCTGCTGGAACGTCTCGGCCATGCCGATCCGCTCCAGGACCGGGGGATGAGTATAGAGGAAGAGGACAAGGGGCCTGGGGGGGGTCAGGTCGGCCAGGTTGGATTTCGCAAGTTGGACCTCGGATCTGATGAAGGCCTCGGGGTTTTTGGTCAACAGGAGGGATGCATAATCGGCCTGCCGCTCGAAGGCGCGGGAGATGGCGTTCTCAACCGGGAGGGTCACGATGTGAAAGAGGAAGAGGGTGAGGAGAAGGAGGGGGAACCAAGCCAGGTCAGCCGGGTGCTGGATCAGGCCTTTCTGGACGCCCCAATGTAACGTCAGCGATCCGACGAAGAGCCCGGCGAAGGCAAAGAGGGCGGCGAGGCCCACCCCCTTCCAGAGGTGCTGGTGCTTCCAGTGGCCCAGTTCATGGGCGAGGACCAGCTCCACCTCCTCCGGCGATGATCCTTTCACCAAGGTATCGTAGAGGACGACCCGCTTGGTTTTTCCCAAGCCCGAGACGTAGGCGTTCAATTTCCGCGTCCTCCGGCTGGCATCCATCTCCAGGACCTTCTCCACCTGGAGCCCTGCTTTCTCCGCAAGGGCCGTGACCCTGGCTCGAAGGTCTTCGTTCTGGATCGGCCGAAACGTGTGGAAGATCGGCTCGATCAGGATTGGGGAGATGGCGGTGAAGAAGACGATGAGGAAGGAGGCGGCGAGGCCGGCGGGGAGGTACCACGTCTCTGGGAAGCGGCGGATCAGGGCATAGAGGAGGAGCACGAGGGGCGGGAGCAGAACGGCGGATAAGAGGAAGCCCTTGAGCTGATCCAAGAGCCATCCCTGGATGGTCTGGACGCTTAACCCGAAGGCCCTTTCCCGAAAGAGGTCTCGATAGGCGCTCAAAGGGAGGAAGAGTAAAGTGTACAAGAGGAGAAGGACCAGGGTGTACACGATGACGGCGAGCCACGGCTTCCCGAAGGCGAGGGAGAAGGCGAACCGCTCCAGGGCCTTCGAGGCTGGGATCACGATCAAGAGGAGGAGGAAGGCGACCTTCAGGCCGAGGCCGACGAAGAAGAGGGCATAGCGGCCCCACATGTAGAGCCGCCCCCTCGCTGCCTCCTCTTCCGAGAAGTACCGGCGGACCTCCTCCGGGCTCGACCTGGCTGGAGGTGGTGACGTCTGGGGGTTGGAGAATGGAAGGCCGAGGAAGGGGGCAAAGGCCAAAAGCACTGCTAAAGGCAATGTCGCTTTGGACATGTTTCGCGTCCTCGCACGCTCTCGGTTTCCCCCAGGGGAGCACCCTCTCACCCCAGCCCCCTTCCCCTTCCCCCCTGGTGGGGGAAGGGTGGGATGGGGGGGATAACGGGTGAGGGGCCTGCGTCAACCAGGTAGCGCTCAGCCATCAGCGTTCAGCGAACTGGATGTTCATGGGCACCACTCAGGATGTCGAGATATGAAGAATCTCGTCCACTAACGCCTCACGCTCCTCCTCTGTCAGGCGGGAGAAGTCCAGTCCCCGCTCCCGGCAGATGGCCTCGATCCTTCCCCGGTTTCGCTCCACCATGCGATCGAGCCTCTCCAATCCGCCGATCAACTTCGCGAGCGCGACCCGTCTGGCCGCCGGAGAAAGCTGTTCAAGGCAACTCAGGATCTGCTCGTCGCTAACCTCGATCTTTGGCATCGTTCTCCTCCCTCCTCCGGTGCGCACTCATGGCGTGATTGGGCAGCTCCCGCCACGAGGTGGGCTGAGGCATCAGCTTGTTGCCGTGCCCATCCCTCCGAGTTTTTGGCCATTGGCCGGCACCTTCTCCCGCGCCTTCGAGTTTTAAGCGGAGGGCGATAGAGGTGAGGGGCTCCAGACCTTCAGAGACTCCACCCGTGCAAAATCAGGATCATTCGTTGCGATGTGCGTCAGGTGGTGTCTTTTCATGACGGCGAGGTTCATAGCGTCATTTGTGAGGAACCCGAAGGTCAACTTCTCCTCCTGGCTTGCCAGGAGATCGTCGAAAGTCGGGGTAAGGATGTGTACCCCTATAGCTTGGATCTTTTCCGGAACAACAAGATGTCCAGTGAGCTTTCTCACCTCTGTTGGGTGTTCTTTCAGGTACCGGACGACCTGCCTCGCCTCTACCTGAAGCGTTTCCGTGGCCTCGATGATCATTAAACGGTGAAGGACTTCGGCTACGACGATAAGCGAAGTAAAACCTGCCAGATCGCGGTCCTCAATCCGGCGGAGGAACGCGGAACAGGCTGGCGTCAGCGCTGTAGGCCCTGAGAAATGGTACACAAAGATGTTCGCATCAATGAAGATCTCGGTGGCCGAGGGGATCTCCGAAAGCGTCATGGTGTTCCCCACTCCGGGAGATACTCCTCGCGTTCAGCGACTTCCTTCACCACCTCGGCCCTAGCCCGGATGAGGGCCTGGGTCTCCTCCACGACACTGGGCAGGACCTCGAGGGTGATCTTCAGCCGCTGGGACTCCTTGAGATCCAGCTTTTCGAGGGGCCTGAGAACCCCATTTTCGTAAATGGCGTGGATGGTCTTCACCACAGGATCTCCTCCTTGTCCATCTGCATCTTGTCTCCCTTTTCACACACGGGAAGTCTATCAGCAAAGGGGCAGACGGTCAACGCTCCTCGACCAAAACCAGTCGGAAGGGAACCACCTGCTTGCATGGTCAGGGGCCTCCGTTTCATCTCGTGGGGTTCTCTTGAGCGGGCTTGGCCCGAATCGCCTTGGCGCGGGCTTCCAGCTTTTCAGCTTCCGCGTCATGATGGGTTCTTCGGAGTAGGGCAGCGTAGTTCTCCAGGCTTGTGACCACGTCTGGGTGCTCCGGCCCCAAGGTTTTCTCCCGGATCGCTAGGGCCCGCTGGTAGAGCGGCTCAGCTTCAGTGTACTTGCCCTGGGCGCGGTAGACATCTGCTAGGCCGTAGAGGCTGGTGGCCAAGCGTCGGTCCTGTGGCCCGAAGCTCTCCACCTCCTTCAGGGCCGCCTGCAAGAACTTCTCTGCCTCGGCGTACCGGTGTTGCTGGTATGCTTTCCAGGCGGCTTCCATGTACGTCTCCCAGCGCGTGCCCTGGATGTCCCAGTGCGTGCCCGTAGCGCATGCTTGTGTGGCTACCAACACGACGCCTAAAACTCCCACCAGCCACCACCGTGTCTTGGTGCTCATGTGGATCTCCCCAGATCACGACTTTACCAGGACGACCTCCCCCTCTTTCAGGTCTGAAAGGATTTCGACGAACTCATCATCCTCAACCCCCGTGACGATCTTCCTCGCGGTATATGAGCCATTTGCCTTGACGATGACGAAGCGCTCCCCTCCCTCCTCTCTTATCACCTGCCGGGGGACGATCAGGACACCGTTCTTCTCAACCGCTGAAATCTTGACATCCACCGTGAGGCCGAGCTTCAAGGGAGTGTCCCGGGGAAGCTCGATCTGCGCCTCTAAGACCTTGGTGTCCAGCATCTCGGCCGGCTTTTCGGACCGGATGCTCTTCTTCCCCACCATGGTCCCGATCTCGATGACCGTTCCCCGAAACTCCTTCCCTGGATACGCATCCGAGGTGACGACTGTCTCCTGGCCCACCTTTACTTTCCGGACGTCGGTCTCGTCGATCTCTGCCCTCACCTGGACCCGGCTCATGTCGGCCAGGGTGACGATGGGCCGGGGGTCCAGGAAGAAGGTGACCTCGCCCACATCCATGTGCTTCCTGACGATCTTCCCCGAGACGGGGACCTTGATCATGGTATTCTGAAGCATCGCCTGGACATGTCGGAGGTCTGCCTCGGCTCGCTTCACCTGGGCCCGGACCATCCTTTTCACCTCCTCCCTGGTCCCCGCTTCCAGGAGGCTGAGCTGTTCCTTGGCGGAACGGTGCTGGGCAGCCGCCACCCAGTAACGCCGGTTGGCCTCATCAAACTGGGCCTGAGAGATCGCCCCCTCCTTCAGAAGCTCACTGAAGCGTTCCACGGTGGCCTTGGCCTCGTCCAGGACAGCTTTGGCTTCGTCGTGCTTGGCCCGGGACGCCTCCAGTTCCTGCTCCCTGGGGCCGGCCTCGACCTCCTGGAGCCTTGCCTTCGCCTCTTCCACATGCGCCTTCGCCTGTTCCAACTGGGCGCGGAGCTCCTCGTCGTCCAGCAGGGCGATGACCTGTCCTTTCTGGACAAGGTCCCCCTCCTTGACGAGGATCGCCTTGATCCGCTCGGTGGTCTTGGCCCCTATCTGGATCTCGGCGTACGGCTCCACCTTCCCCCGGGCGACGACGACTAAGTGAATGTTCCCTCTCCTGACCTGGAATTCCTGAGGAGCGGAATTTCTGGAAAAGGAGAGGACCCCAAGGATCGCGACCACGGAGAGGAAGATCAGGGTTCCGATGAGGAGCCAATGACGTTTCAACGAGCCCTCCCCTCTGAGGGTCTCACCTCTCTCTCAGACGCCCGGTGCCTTGCCCATGGATTGCCTCCTGATACGGGGCGAGGCGGCCATCTTCCATAAAGAAGACCTCATCGGCAAACTCCATGATCCTCATGTCATGGGACACGACCACCACCGATCGGTTCCCCTGATCGGCCGCCCGCTTCAAGAGCTCGATGACAACCCGGCCGCTGTGGGAGTCCAGGTTCCCCGTCGGCTCGTCGGCCAGGAGGATTGGAGGATTGCCGGCAAAGGCCCTGGCGATGGCCACCCGCTGCTTCTCCCCGCCGCTTAAGTCCCTGGGCATGAAGTTCCACCGCTCGGCCAGCCCGACCGCGTCCAACAGGGCCCTGGCCTCTTGCTTGGCCACCCTCCCGTGGACCCCCCGAAGCTTCAGCGCCACCTCGACGTTCTCGGCGGAGGTCAACGCCGAGAAGAGGTTGAAGTGCTGGAAGATGAACCCGATATGGCGCCGCCGGATGAAGGGGAGGGAATGTTCCTCCCAGGGGACGGGCTCTCCCATGATCCAGACCTTGCCCTGCGTGGGTTTGAGGATACAGCCTAACATGGAGAGGAGGGTGGTCTTTCCACTCCCCGATGGCCCCATGAGGAGGACAAAGGCCCCCGCCGGGACCTTTACGTCCACGCCCCGAACGGCGTGGACCTTCACGGGCCCCTCCTCGTAGACCTTGTGGAGGCCCGAGGCCTCGATCCTGAAATTGTTCTGCATCCCTTCGGCTCCGCTCAGGACAGGCTTATGCCCTGAAGACGATCACAGGATCGATCCGGAAGGCCCTTCGGATGGAGAGGATGGAGGAGCCCAAGCACATGGCCAGGGTGATACCGAACATGGCCACTTCCAGGCCGGTGGTGATGGTGAGATTCAGGCCGAACCGTTCATACCCCTGGCCGATCACCATGGCGATCGCCAGGCCGATGAGGTACCCTAAGATGGCGTTGACAAGGGCCTGGTAGACAATGATGAACAGGAGGTCGCGGTTGGTCGCCCCGATGGCCTTCAGGGTCCCGAATTCCCTGAGGTGTTCCAAGGTGGAGGCGTAGATTGTCTGCCCCACGATGACCATCCCCACCAGAAACCCCAGGAGGGCGGTGAGGCCGAAACCGATCCCCATCCCCGTCTGGATGATCCAGTACTTCCTCGTCTTCCACGCAAAGTCCTCCTTGGTGTAGACATCCACCCCCTTGATCCCCTGGAGGCGCTCCACGACCTTCCCCACGGGGACCCCAGGGGTGACCTTGGCCAGGATGAAGGTGGTCTGGTCCCAGTTCGTCAAGCGGTAGATGCCGGACAACCGCTTGGCGGTCTCATAGTTGGTGAAGGCAACAGGATAGGTGGTGAAGGACTTGACATCCTGGGAGATGCCGACGACCTTCACCTGGGTGTCGAAGATCTCGAACGTGTCCCCGACCCGTAAGCCGCCAAGCTTCCTCAGGGAGGATTCGTCCACGATGATGGTGTCGTCCACCTTGAGGTCCTTGATGCTCCCTTCCCTGAGCTTCCAGGGGCCCCCGACCCCCTTCTCGGGGTTAAACCCGACCATCTGGACCGTCTCGGTCGCCCCGTCTTTCAGCTTGATCAGCCCCCAGCCCATGACGACCATCTCCGCCCACTGAAACCCAGGGACCTCCTTCACCTTGGAGAGTTTTCGTTCGGGGAAGGGACGGGCGGAATCGAAGTTTACATTGTTCTCGGCCGTGATCCAGATGTCAGCATCGGAGTGGTCGATCAGGACCGAGGAGGCCCTGACGAAGCCGAGGTAGGCCCCCAGGTCGAAGAACATCAACACGACGGCGAAGGTGACGCCCAGAAGCGTCAGGACCAGCCGCGTCCGTTCCTTGATCAGGTTCTTCCACGCGATGAAAAACATCGTGCCAATTTAAGGGCCGACACCTAACTCTTTCAAAACCTTGAGGTACTCCTCCATGGCGACAGCCCCCACCACCCGTCTCCCCCCGTCGAAGAGCACGGTAGGGATGGCCGTCACCTGGTGGACCCTCATGGCCTCGTCGCACTTCTTCAGGACCTCGTCTCGGACCTTCCCGCCCTCGTAGTCCTTCAGGAAGCGGTCCAGGTCCAGCTTTTCCGCCTGCTTTGCGACCTCCAGGACCTCTTCCTTTCTGCCGATGTTCACCCCTTTCGAGAAGAAAGCCTCAAAGAGCTTGAGGTGAAGCTCCTCGAAGGCCTCTTTCCCCTGGAAGAGGGCACAGGAGCCGGCCTCCAAGGCGGGGAGGCTCCAGGTTGCGTAGTCATCCCGCCCCCATATCTTGTACGTGATCCCGACACTCTGCGCGTTTGCCGCAGCATGTTTCCACCCCTCCTCCCGGTAGGTCCCTTTCCACTTCCCTGTCGGAGCGGGGACGGGGCGCAGCGCGAAGGGGTGCCACTCGACCTCGATCTGGCCATTGAACCGTTCTTGGATCTTTCGGAGGCGGACCGCCGCCGGGTAACACCAAGGTCACACATAGTCGGAGAACTCGATGATCTTTAAGGAAGTCGCCATCTTCGATCTCCTTTTGAAGCAAGGTCCTCATCAGCCTGCTAAGGGCGGAACCCCGGCCCTCTCGCCTCCCACTGGATACCCTCCACCATCATAGAAAATCCTTTCTGGAGTTCCTCTCGGATCCTTAAGCGCAAAGCGCCCCCATCGGCGAATGCATCCTTGAGGATCCTCGCCGCTTCTTCCCGGATGACCTGCTGAAGGGTTTGGGCGAAGGCCTCTTCAAGCCCTTGCTGGATCAACTCCGGTACATTGATTGGCATCTTTATCTTTCCTCCTAGAGGCCGACCAGTTTCTTGAAGGCGGCCTCGTCCAGGATCTTCACGCCGAGCCTTCTGGCCTCGTCGTACTTCGAGCCAGGGTCCCTGCCCACGACGACATAGGTGGTCTTCTTGCTGACGGGCGAGGTTACCTTTCCCCCCAAACGCATGACCAGCTCCTGGGCCTCGTCCCTGGTGAGGCTTTCGAGGCCCCCGGTGAAGACCAAGGTCATCCCCCGGAGGGGCTGCTCCTCGGGGCCTGCCCCCTCTTCCTCCATCGTGACGCCGGCTTTCCTCAGGCGTTCAATGAGCTTGACATTCTCCTTTTGGGCAATCCACTGCCGGAGGCTCCTGGCGATGGTCGGACCGATCCCGTAGATCCCGGCGATCTCCTCCTCGTCGGCCTTCAGCAAGCGATCCATGCTCCCGTAGCGCTGGGCCAACACCCGGGCCGCTTTCTCACCGACGTAGCGGATCCCCAAGGCGTAGAGGAGCCGACCGAGGCCCCTCGCCCTGCTCCCCTGAATGGCATGGTAGAGGTTCGCCGCCGACTTCTCGGCTAATCGTTCCAGGTCGGCCAGGGTCTTCACGTCCAGATGGTAGAGGTCGGCGAAGTCCCTGACCAACCCCTTGTCCACGAGCTGATCCACGACGGCCTCCCCCAGGTGCTCGATGTCCATCGCCTTCCGGGAGCCGAAATGAAGGAGCCTTTCTTTCAATTGGGCCGGGCAGGAAGCGTTAGTACACCTGGTGACAGCCTCCCCTTCCGGGCGGGAGGCGGCCGCTCCGCAGACAGGACAGGTCTTCGGCATGACAAACTTCTTCACGTCTGCGGTTCGCCTCTTCAGGATCACCTGGGCTACCTGGGGGATCACATCGCCGGCCCGCTCCACGACAACCCAGTCCCCGATCCGGACATCCTTCCGTAAGACCTCGTCTTCGTTGTGGAGGCTGGCCCGGCTCACCGTGACGCCGCCCACCTCCACAGGCTGAAGGTGCGCCACCGGCGTCAGGGCCCCGGTTTTGCCCACCTGGACCTCGATCCGAAGGACCTTGGTGACGGCCTGCCTGGCGGGGAACTTGTAGGCAATGGCCCAGCGGGGGTGGTGCGTCGTTGCCCCGAGCCGCCTCTGTTGATCCAGGGGGTTCACCTTGACCACGACACCGTCGGCGTCGTAGTCCAGGGTCTCCCTTTTCGCCTCCAGCTCCTGGCAGGCCCGGATCACCGCCTCCATGTCCCGGCAGAGGCGGGCCAGGGGGTTCACCTTGAAGCCTGCCGTCTTCAACTGCTCCAGGGACTCCCAATGGGTCTTAAAGGGGAAAGGTTCCGCATAGCTCACCTGATAAATAAAGATGTCCAGCGGACGCCTGGCCGTAATGGAAGAATCCTTCTGGCGGACGCTCCCGGCGGCGGCATTCCTCGGGTTGGCGAAGGTGGGCTCCCCGGCGTCCTCGAGCTGGTGGTTCAAACGCTCGAAGGCCTTCCGGCCCATGTAGACCTCCCCCCGAACCTCCAGGACCTTGAGGTCTTTCAGCCCTCCCCGGAGGACCAGGGGGATCGTCCGGATGGTCTTGAGATTATTCGTGACCTCCTCCCCGACCCGCCCATCCCCCCGGGTCGCCCCCCGGACCAAAACGCCTTTCTCGTAGAGGAGGGCCACACCCAAGCCGTCAATTTTTGGCTCCGTGACGTACTCGAAGACCTCCCCCGGCAAGAGCCGCTGCATCCTCTGCTCGAACTCTCGAAGCTCCTCGGCCGAGTAGGCATTGTCCAGGCTGAGCATTGCGACCTTATGCTCGACCGGGGCGAAGCCATCGGCAACTATGCCCCCGATCCGCTGGGTGGGGGAGTCAGGGGTGACAAGCTGGGGGTATTTCTCCTCTAACGCCCGAAGCTCCTGGAAGAGCCGGTCGTACTCGGCGTCGGGGATCTCCGGTTGGTTCAGGACATAATAGCGGTAGTCGTGGTAATGGATGAGACGCCGGAGTTCCTCGATCCGCTCCCTGACCCTCTGCACCTCGTCTTGTTCCGCCATCTTCCCCCCCTACCTTTACTTGATTAGTACCAGAATCGAAGAGGCTTTGCAAGGGTGTGACCGGAGGGGGCTAATGCAAACAACCTAGAAAAATGAAGCATTTGGCTTATTGATTCCAGAGGGTCTTATATTTAAATAGGCGATGAGCTGATAAGTCCATGATTTCAGTGGGTTCACGAAGGCAGGGGGCATGATGACCACCGTTCCCCAGAAGGAAAGACTGCTTCGCCTTTGGCTCCTCACGGCGGTGCTGGTGATGGGCCTCTCCAGCCTCCTCGATGCAGGCACCGTCACCTACACCTACGATGAAGCCGGTCGGCTGATCCGGGCCGACTATGGGGATGGAAGGGCCATTACCTACACCTATGATGCCGCCGGGAACCTGCTCCAAAGCCAGGCGAGCGCTCAGCCCACCGCTGACCTCTCCATCACGAAGGCCGACAACCCAGATCCTGTCACCGTAGGGCAGAAGTTGACCTACAGCCTGACGGTGACCAACAACGGGCCCGATGTGGGGGGGTGATGTTGACCGACACGCTGCCCCCCGGGGTAACCTTTGTCTCAGCCTCGGCTGGCTGTAGACGGTCGGGCAACACGGTCACCTGTAACCTCGGCCCTCTAGCCAACGGCGCCACCGCGACGGTCACGATCGTTGTGAAGTCCCCGACAGCGGGGACGATCACCAACACAGCCACCGGGAGGGGTATCGAGGCCGACCCCAACCCGGCTTCCAATACGGCCACGACGGGGACGACGGTCAAGCCAAGCTGTCTCAGGCAAGGTTCCTCCCGCCTCGAAGGGCAGGTGAAAACGGCGGCGGGCAGGGCGATTCCCAGTGTCACGATGAACCTCAGCGGTCCCGGCGGCTGTAGCGACACGACGACAACAAATTCCCGAGGGAAATATCAGTTCAAGAAGCTGGCGAACGGGACCTACACCGTGACCCCCAGCAAGGCGGGATGCACCTTCACCCTCCCGAGTCGAAGTGTGACGATTGCGGGGGGCACCGCCACGGCCGACTTTACCGGGAGCTGTCCGTAGGGGGCTGCGGGGCGGCTTCCAGCCGCAACGGGGTCGCCGCATGAAGGGGCTCCGGCCCACGCGCCGTTCTGGCACGGGTGAGAGTAGGGTCTGATCGCGGAGGGTGCGGGCGGAGGAGGGTCCGATGGTTCCTCGAGCGCGCCAACGATGGCCTTGGAGGGCACTGCTGGGCAGGGTCGGCCTGGCCTTGGGGCTCGGCCTGCTGGTGGCCATTGAAACGGGGCTGCTGGCCCCGCCTCTCGCCCGCGCCGCCACCCGCGTCTCCATCGCCTCTGACGGCACGCAGGGAAATAACAGTTCAGACTCCCCTTCCATCTCCGCCGACGGGCGCTACGTGGCGTTTGAATCTTTTGCCAGCAACCTGGTGGGCGACGATAGCAACGGCGTCTTCGACATCTTCGTCCAGGGGGCAGCACCCAACCGCACGGCGGGCTGTAGCCGCTGTCCCCCCTCGGCGGCGGAGCCGATTCAGACCGGAACGGGCGAGTATTTCATTGAACCCCAGGTGGACCTGAACCTGGGCGGCCCCCTGTCTCTCTTCTTCAGCCGCACCTACGCTTCCCGGCTTTTTCTGGAAGGGGAGGTGCAAAGTAACCTGGGGCCCAACTGGATGCACAATTTCGATATCCGGCTCAAGAAAACGTCCCTGCCCGCTCGGAAGGCGACGGTGGTCTATGAGCGGGGCAACATTCTCACGTTTCAGCAACCACCCGAAAGTGACGAATGGGTCCTGCAAAGTTCACCTCAAGACACCGAGGAGACCATGTACCAGCTTCGGGAAGGGCCCAACCGAGAGTATTGGTTCATGGATCCCAACCGGAATCTCGTGTATCGCTTTTGGGATGCGGCAGACACCCACCCCTTTGGCCGGCTCCGGGAGATGCAGGATCGGAACGGCAACACGTTGAGCTTCACCTACGATGATTCCAGTAATCTCACCCAGGTTATCGATGGCCTGGGAAGAACGCTGACCTTGAGCTATGATGCCTCCGGCAACCTTACGCAGCTCACGGATGGGGAGCGCACTCTGACCTATACCTCTACTGATGGCGTGCTGACCGGCTTTACCGATGCCCTGGGGCATACGACCATGTATCTCTACGACACCACCAAGCCCGGGCTGGGGCCCTTATTGGTGGCGATCGAACAGCCCCTGGGGAACCGGCACCACACCCAGACCTATGATGCCCAAGGACGGGTGATCCAGCAGGTGGATGCCTTGGGGAATCCCACCACTTTGCAGTATGACACGCCGGCCCCCGGCAGCACCACCATCACCGATGCGTTGGGGAGGAGCCGGACCAACACGCAGGCGCGAGAGCGGGTCTTAACAGAGGCCACGGATGCCACGGGGCAGACCTCGACGTTTACCTATGACGCCAATGATCGGCCCACCGAAGTCACCGACCGGTTGGGCCATACCACGGCTACGACTTATGACCCCGAGTCCGGCTTGCCAACCTCTATGATCGATGCCCAGGGCAATACCGGCGAATTCACCTATACCCCTCAGGAGCAAACGTTCGGACCGGTCACCTTCACTTTCCATAAGCTTGTCCAAATCAACTATCCAGATGGCGCCCGTGGAACGTTCAGTTACGACCCCCAAGGCAACCTGATCCAACAAGTGGACCGGGTTGGCAATGTGTGGACGTACACGTACGACGCGCGGGGCCAGCTCTTGACCACCACCAATCCTTTAGGGGGCGTGGCCACCTATACCTACAACGCGGATGGTACCCTGGCATCGACTCAGGATTCTGAGACCGGGGTGACCACCTATGAATACGACTCGCTGAAACGGCTGACAAGAGTCACCCATCCGGATGGCACGTTCCGCCAGATGACCTATGACTTCAATGACAGGCTCGTCTCGGAAACCGACGAGAATGGCGGGACGATTTCCTTCACCTATGATGCCAATGGGAACGTCCTGACCAGGACCGACCCCGCAGGGAACACCACTAGGGCGCCAGGCGGCTCCCCTTGAGTTGCTCGACCCACCGCTCGAAGCACGTGCGGGCCCAGGTCTTCGAGGGAGAGGACCAGAGCTGCCCAAAGATCTCTTTGAGCAGGTGGGCCTTGAAGAGGCGGCAGTTGAACCCCAGGAGGGGCTTCAGGGCCTGCCGGGCAGGGCCCTTCAAATGCTGCTTCCGCGAGAGCAGGATGAACTTCTTTCCAACCAGGAGCCCCCGCATCGGCTGGCCCGCCCGCTTCAGCTCCTGTTTCCGGACCTCATTGAGGGCCACCAGCAAATGCTGGATGACGTGGAACTTGTCGTAGAGGATCTGGACTCCTGGGCAGTGGGCCTGGAAGCTGTTCCGGAACGCCTGCCCCAGGTCCATGACGGCATGGGTGATCCGC
>JACQHM010000295.1 GCA_016199025.1 Candidatus Methylomirabilota bacterium
CGACCTTCTGCTCCAGGTTGGCGTACGACTCTTGGAGCTGGTCGGCCATGTGGTTGAATTCATCGGCCAGGGCCTCTAGCTCGTCGCCGGTGTGGATATCGATGTGGTGGGCGAGCTCTCCCGCGCCGATCCGCGCCGCACCCTCACGCAGGGCAGCGATGGGGCGCACCACCCGGCGGGCGACGAGGAGGCTGGCGAGGAGCGATACGCACAGGGCGACCAGGAGCAGGCCCCCGGTCCGCCGGAGTGAGGCGTAAAGCGGGCCATACACTTCCTGGCTGGGACGCTCCAGGAAGACCCACCAGCCGAGAGTTGGGATGCGGGCCGCCGCGCTCAGGACCGGCTGCCCCTGGAGGTTGTTGGCTGCCGCAGTCATCAGGGTGGTGCCGGCAGGCGCCGCCATGGCTCGCTTCACCTGCTCCAGGTGGGCGAGGTTCCGCTTCTGGAGGACCAGGCTGATGTCCGGGTGGGCGATCAGGTCCCCCGTGTCGTTGATCACGAAGGCGTAGCCGGCCTGCCCCGCTTTGATGTCCGACACCACCTCCCAGATATACTTGAGGTTCACCTGGGCGGAGAGCATGCCGATGGTCTCCCCCACGAAGCGGTTGATGGGGACGGCCAGCGTCATGTAGGGTTCCGACGCCCGGTGGAAGTAGATCGGGCCGACGTAGGTCTTCCCGGCCATGGCCGCCTGGAACTCAGGGGCGTCACGCCGGTCGCGGAGCGGGGTGGGGAGCGCCGTCTGGACACGCGAGACCAGGAGGCGCTCCTGGCCCTCCCGGTCCACGGCGCTCAGCTCGGTCACCGACGGGATGTGCTTCAGGACCTTGAGGAGTTCGAAGCGGTAGGGCTCCGAGAGCCCCTCGCTGACGATCTCCCGGGTCTGGGTCGCCGTCACCAGGGCCCGCTCGATCTCCTTGAGGAACTGCTCGATCTTGGAGGCGGCCCCCTTGGCCATCTCGGCCTGGAGGGTGGCGACGGCGGCCCGGCTCTCCTGGGAGCGGAAGTAAAGTTCCAGGGCGCCGCTCGTCACGAGGCCGCCCCCCACCAGGATGGTGGACAGGATGAAGTAGCGTCGGAGCAGGCGGCCGCCCGGACGGCGCTGCGCCTGCGCAGTCTCCCCGACGCGATGGGTCACTATGCCCTCTCCCATCTTGCCCCCTGACCCGCTCATCGAATGACCTTGTCCGCCCGGAAGAGGATCTCGTTCAGAATGGTGAGGCCGAGGGCCTTGGCCGTCTTGAGGTTAATAACGAGCTCGAACCGCGTGGGCTGTTCCACCGGCAGATCGCCCGGCTTGGCGCCTCTCAGGATCTTGGCCACGAAAAATGCGGCGCGCCGGAACGTGTCGGCCACGCTCGGCCCATAGAACATGAGGCCGCCAGCCTCCCCGGCTGCTGCGCGCCGGATGCAAGCGGCGCCGAGAGGATGCCAAGGGTGAGTGTGAAGATGGTCCCGACTGTTCTGAGCCTCATGGTGGTCTCCTCGCTTCAGCCCGTTGAATGGTGCTCAGCCTCCAAACCAGCGATCGGTGGCTTGCTATTCTATCACCATGCCACGTCTGGCTCCATCCTGTTGAGCTTTCATGCGGGATCACAACGACTGGATTTCCCCAGATTCCAGGATAAGACGGTCCTTCGTCAAAATCCCCGTGCCATAGAAGCGGGCTGTAGCCACGATGATACGATCATGAAGGTCTGGAACATTTCGGACCTGAATCGCTGTCTTGAAAATTTCAGGGCTGAAGCTGACGATTTCAAACTCCGGCTCCTCACGAATCAGTCGATACATCTCTGAAAAATCAAATTGGACTTTGCCTTTTTCGGCGATATCTAACGCCTCCACCAGAACAATCGTTGGCACTAATAAGCGGCCATTTCGGTTTCGTGTCTCATCAATCTTCTCTTTCAGCGCTGGTTTTAAGCGCTTACTACCGATGAAGTACCAGATGAGCACGTGGGTATCCATGACGTAAAGGTCTGCCATTTACAGATCCTTAACGTCCCGGAACAGGTGCTTTTTTGCCTCCTCAATCATTTCTTCCGTAATATCCCCTCCCCGCACGCACCCGAAAAGCGAGGGTTTGCGAGCAGGATGGGCTGTGGAGTCCGTTACCAGCCGTTGAAGCAGATCCCGCTTAAGGTGCTCCAACTCCTGCTCGATCCGGTACACCCGCCGCAAAAGGCTCTCTTCCTGCGCCTCAGCCATGACTCACCTCCTACCCAGCCTCGCTGCTGTCAGTTACCAAACCCCATTCCATCTTACTTCCGCCCTGCTCCTTGGGCAAGCGATGTATGCGGCCGATCGTCTCATTTGATGACCCTGTCGCCCGGCGGAGACGAAGGCGTCATTCTCCCGTCGGATTGATGAGAGTGGCGGGTGTGGACAGATACCCCCGAATTTCCTCGTCAAGTCGCTGCCATTCAGCCAGCCATCCTTTCGCCTGATCCTGAAAACTCTCTGGCGTGCACGTCCTCCGGGCATGGGCTAACATGGCCTGGATCACCTGCACCCGTGCCTGGGCCGAGAGTAATTCTAAATCATTCGTAATCATCGTCTGGTAACTGGCGCACCAGTTTGAGCAGCTCCTCCCTCCGCATCGTCATTGTCACCTCCTCTGCGCCCAGTATAACACGGCCCTTCGTCTTGAGACTCATTCCTTCGCTCTGGTTCACCATGCCTTCACCCATCATGCCCCCTGACCAGTTCATCGAATGATCTCGTCTGCCTGGAACAGGATCTCGTTCGGAATGGTGAGGCCGAGGGCCTTGGCGGTCTTCAAGTTGATGACCAGCTCTAACTGCGTTGGTAGTTGCACAGGCAGGTCGCCCGGCTTGGTACCCTTAAGGATCTTATCGATGTACGGGGCGGCGGCCCGGCCAATGACGCGGATGTCAGGCGCGTAGGAAAAGAGTGCACCTTTCTCCACCCACTCCTTCCGGTAGCCAGGGAACGGCAGACGCCTCTCAGAGGCGAGTCGGATAAGGAGGGAGGAGAATTTGAGCTGGAGGGTCTGGGAGACCACGAAGACCCCGTCCACGTCACCCGGGGTGACCGAGTCGAAGACACGTTCGATGTCAGCCTGGTTGGTGGCTTCTCGCTCCACCAATTTGAGCTTCAGGATCTCCGCGGCCCTCTGTACCTTCGCTAGCAGCCGTCGCGTGACGGGATCTTCGGGGTCGATCAGGATGAGAAGGCGGCGGAGTCGAGGGATCAGTTCCTTGAACAGCTCCAACTGCTTGTCTGGCAATTCAAACCAAATCCCTCCGAAGCCCGTCATGTTCCCGCCGGGGCGGGCGAGACTTTTCACGTACCCGTCAGCCACCGGGTCGCTGGCGTGGAGAAAGACCACCGGAATCTCGGAGGTTGCGGCCTTGGCGGCTCGAATCGTCTGGTCCTCGAAAGCCACGATCAGGTCGACTCGCTCCCGGACGAACTCCTGGGCCGTGGCACGGGCCGCTTCCTCATCGGCCAGGTTCCGCCAGTCCAGGTGGATGTTCTTCCGCTCTTCGTACCCCAACGCCTTCAGGCCCTCCCGGAGGGTATCCAGGGAGAGAGGGACATGGTCGAGGCCCACGTGGAAGAGACCGATTCGCCAGGCTTTCGCCGGCTGCGCTTCGGACGAGAGCGGCGCCGCGAGGATGCCAAGGGCGAGGGTGATCATGATTCCAAATGTGACGCCGGACTTCCGCCTCGCCAGGGCGGCCGCGGCGTTGGCCGCTCGGCTGGCCGCGTCCCCCGATCCCTGGGCGCTCGCCGACGGGACCAAGTTGCCGTCGAAGAGCGACCTGACAACCGAGACGCCCGCCACAGCAGCAATCCCTGCGACCTTGAGGAACTCTCGCCGTCCGATCCCGCCGGTGAGGCCCTCATCTCCGAGTGGCTGGCCGTGGTCCTTTGGGTTGTCTGTCCTGCGCTCCATCGTGCCCTCCTTGCCCCGTTTACCTCTCACAAGACCGCACAGGGCCATGAAGCTATCACCCAGGTGGAACGCCACCCCCACCCGTCCCCTCCCCCTTCAAGGGGGAGGCTGGGGGAGAGGGTGTTCGGAGCCTTCCCTCCCCCTGGAACGTAAACAGCCCAAGAGGTAGAAACCTCCCCCTTGGGCTGTGTTGAAGCCTTCCGACCGACCCTCGTTTGGGAACCAGCGTCACCCCTCGGGCAACTGCTCCCGTGAACCTGTCGCTGGGTTGGGCCTCGCCGCATCACCCCCCTCACCAGCCGTTCTCGCCCTGTAAGACCTGCTCCGTCGTGGCTTCCTTATACGTCCCCCATACTCCCTTGTCAAGGAAAAAAAGGGAGGGATTTGTCGTTGAAAGGGCTCGTCTATCCCAGGTGCTGCTTGAACCAGTCCACCGCCGCACCGGCGGTCTTTGATACCCAGGGCTCCGTGTAGGCGTCGAAGTGGCGGCAGGGCAGGAGGGAGATGGCTTTCGGCTCCAGCGCCCGTTCGTAGGCGGCCACGGCGAGATCGGTGGGGGTCAGCGTGTCGTAACCGGCGACGACCATCAAAAGAGGCGTCGGCGAGATCAGATGAATTGGGCCGGCGGGATCATACTCCAGGAACTTCTCCAGCGACTCAACCGTCACCTGGTTCTGCCAGTTGGGGGCGATGGTGTTGCCCGCATGGGTGAACCATTCGTAGGACTCCGGCGTGGGCAGGACCGAGGGCTCTCCCTCGGGGGCCACCACCTTGACGGAGTTGACCGCCCCGGTCTTGTAGCGCGCGATGCGGTCCTGCTTCAGGAACTCGAGAAATTGGGCAAAGTGATCAGGCCGCATGAGACGCAGCGCGTTGTTCCAGCCGTTGATCAGCGGCACCTGAGAGACCACGGCCTTGATCCGTTTGTCGAACGCGGCCAGGTACAGCACGTGCGCTCCGCTGTACGATGTGCCCCAGACCCCAATGCGATCCGGGTCTACCTCGGGCTGGTCGGAGATCCAGGTGAGGGCGTTCCGATAGTCCTCGTGCTGCTCGTGTGGGAACAACTGGCTGCGCGGTTCGCCCTCGCTGTCACCGAAATAGCGGTAATCGAAGACCAGCGTCACAAAGCCAGCCGCGACGAACCGCTCAGCGAAGTTGGGCAGATACATCTCTTTCACGGCTGAAAAGCCGTGGGCCATCACGATCGCCGGGGCCTTCTGGCCGGCCTGGAGATCGTCAGGCACATAGAGCCAGCCAGCGCAGCGCAATCCCTGGCTGGGGAACGTGATGTCTCGGCGCATGTGTAACCTCCTTTTTGGTAGGGAACACAGTGAAGACTATGACTGGCCCAGTGGACACGACCTTACGAATTGCCGCCCTGTGCCCTCGTCGCTCTCGGCACCTCCCTTCGGGAAATCCCCCCGTGCCCCCCTTTCCCAAAGGGGGGGCGTGGGGATTTCTGGTGAGCCCTGCCTCAGGCAGGTCCCAAGCGGGGAGCAGCAAGCTGCTCAGAAAATCCCCTGGTGGCCTGATTTTCATGATGCACGGGTGGGCCGGAGGCCCATGACCAACACTTAAATTGCCTGCTCCTTGGCGAGATGCCTTGCGGGCACAGATCATCCCACCCTCACCTGGGACCAAAAGCTATCATCAATTAAAAGGATCCCATGCTTCACAGCGTCAAGGGCTAAAGGGTGACGGGCTAGAAGCATGCGGAGGTACTGATTCCTGGTACAACCTTTCGGCTCGATCCCGCCCTCCACGGACCGATAGAGGAGCTCCATCCGTTGCAGGGGATGAGGAGGCAGGGCAGATAAATGAGCCTATCATACCTGCCGCCCCTTGCCTGTCAAGCCTTTTCGCTTCTGACCGCTTATCACCTTCGAGTGAGGAGTAGACGAGGGCACCCAGGTCGCCTAAGCGTTGGAGAGGTCAAACTTACAAGTGCTCAGGGAATTGGAGGCTCAAGGGAACAGGGCGTTTTTCCCTTGACCTTGAGGGAGGGTGCGTCTACCGTGGAAAAGTAGATCGGCCTCTGGTAAAAGGGAGGCCTGTGAGGAGGGGATGAAGGTCATCTATCACGAGGCGTACAACGATCCCTCGGCGGGAACGCCCGGACTTCAGAGGAAGGCTGGCTTGATCTATCAGCAGGCGCTGGAGGAAGGGCTGATCCGCCCCGACGACGTGATCGAACCGGGGAGG
The DNA here is from genome assembly GCA_016199025.1 of Candidatus Methylomirabilota bacterium. Classification (GTDB taxonomy): domain Bacteria; phylum Methylomirabilota; class Methylomirabilia; order Methylomirabilales; family JACQHM01; genus JACQHM01. Next base: position 6,128 of record JACQHM010000295.1, read on the forward strand.
GCGTCGGAGGAGGACCTGGCCCTGGTCCACACCAGCGCCTACATTCGAGAGGTCATGCGGACGAAGCCGCAGGAGCTGGTCGAGCGGGCTCTCCTAGAGGCTCAAGGATCCATCCTGACCGTCCGGCTGGGCATGGAGGGTGGAATCGCCATGAACCTAGGCGGCGGCCACCATAGCGCGTGGTCCGATCAGGGGAGAGACTGTTGTCTCTTCAACGATCCTGCCGTGGCGATCAGAATCGCCAAACAGGAGGGCCGCGCCCGCCGGGTGCTGGTTGTTGACGGGAGCGCCCGCCATGGGAGCGGGACAGAGTCCCTCCTCAAAGATGACCCCGAGGTGTTCACCTACTCGATCCACGGGGCCAGCTCGGGCCATTACCCCAGCACCGCCAGCCTGAACCGGAACCTGTCCGGGGCCGAGGATCTGACCTACATGAAGACCCTGGCGTTCGATCTGGATGCCATCCTACGGGAGTGGGGAATCCCTGATCTCGTCTGCTTCATCGCCGGAGCCGACCCCTATCGGAAGGAGCCGGAGGGCGTACTGAAGCTCAGCGTTGGGGGCCTAGAGTCCCGGGATCGGCTGGTAGCCCACTGGTCGCGGGGGCGGGGGATACCCTTGGCTGTCTTCGCCGGCAGCGGCTTAAGCGACCGGGCCGTCACAATCCACGTCAACACCCTAAGGGCCTTAAAGGAGGTGGACTCCCTGCCTTAATACCTTCCCCGGCCGCCGTACCGGCTCCTCCCCCGGGTGAAGCCGCCACCTCCAGGGCCGCCCCGGCGGGGGGGCCGCTCGCGGGCCTCGCTCACCGTCAACGTTCGACCGCCCAACTCGCGGCCGTTCAAGGCACTGATGGCCGCCTGGGCATCCCGGTCGCTCGCCATGTCCACGAAGGCAAACCCGCGGGGGCGTCCGGTGTCTCGATCCGTGACGATCTTGACATCCGTGACCTGGTGTCCCCCCTCCTCGAAAAGGGCACGGAGCCGCCGCTCGTCCACCTCAAAGGGGAGGTTCCCAACATACACCCTCGATCCCATCGCTTCCTTCTCCTTTTCCGGTCTTAAGCACTGCCCCGGGCCTTAGGGCCGGGGGCGCCGTGATCGTGAAAACTGCCAGCATGGTGGGGGCCAACCCCTCGATCCCGGTGGAACCCTTCTGGCTCACCATCCCGGCTCTTCCGTGTAACGTCGCTCTCGGACGAGCTGGCGGCGGCGACGGCGTGCGGCCTCTCGGATTTTCCGGCGGCGTCGCTCACCAGGCTTCTCGTAGTAGCGTCTCCGCTTCACCTCCTTGAGGATCCCATCTCGGAGCACGAGGCGCTTGAACGCGCGGATCGCCGGCTCGACCCCGCGAACATCCACGGCGATCTCCAGGGGACGGACCTGGGATCTGCTGGGCGCGGTTCGTTCAGGTTCATCGTCACGGATGCGGTATTGATCCGGCAAGCACGTGCCTCCAGGCTCTGCCGATGAGAACCGCGGTGTACCCCTGTTAAGTGTTGCCACGTCATGGGCGAGTGAACAAAACACGCCGCGGGACGTTGGTCCTCGCGGCGTGACCGATCGTACAAAACGGAACCGTTAGAACCTCGTACCAAGAGGTAGACTACGCTCTTCCAAATCTCTTGTCAAGTCATTTCGGCGTCAGGCTTGAAACGTGGGGTGATCCGTTTTAGAGCGTGGAGGGTTCGTCTGTGGGGACGGGGAGGATGGCCTTGTCTCCAGCAGGCTTCTGCGCCTGGTCGTCCATCCCCTGTCCCTCCTTCCGTTGTTCACGTTTCCGGCGCCGCTTCTCTTCCTGCCATGCCTTCCGTGCCTTCTCTTTCCGCTGTTTGGCTCCCTTGTACCCCCGAGGGTTTCCGGCCATCTGTCCCCTCCTTGTCGCCGCTGGTGAGCATCCCCTTGCTGGTCCGGGAGATGAACCAACATTCGATCGGTTGATCCGCTCAACAGGTGGGACAATCGCAGATCTTTGACGTATAGCCTTAGTAGCCGCCCCAGCCGCGGGCCCCACGGTCGCCACGTCCTCCGCGGTTGAAGCCGCCGCCCCCAAACCCACCCCTGCGGGCTGGCCGGTCATGGGCCTCACTGACCGTCAGCGTTCGGCCGCCCAGATCCTTGCCATTTAAGGCGCTGATGGCCGCCTGGGCATCCCGGTCGCTGGCCATATCCACGAAGGCGAAGCCCCGCGGACGGCCGGTGTCCCGATCGGTCACGATCTTCACATCCAGGACTTCACGCCCTCCCTCCTCGAAGAGCATTCGCAGCCGCTTTTCGTCCACATCAAAGGGAAGGTTCCCCACGTAGACTTTCGATCCCATGTGTTCTTCTCCTTTTCCCGCGTCACTAGGTGTTTGGCTCGGCGAGCCCTGATGACCTCAGATCTTTCGGACGTTGGCGGCTTGAGGGCCCTTCGGGCCTTGCTGCACCTGGAACTCGACCCGATCCCCCTCGGAGAGCGACCGGAAGCCGCTTCCCTGGATGGCGGTGTGATGGACGAAGACGTCCCCACCGCCGTCCTCCTGGATGAAGCCGTAACCCTTACTGTTGTTGAACCACTTGACCGTACCTTGAGCCATCTCTTCCTTCCTTCTCTGGGAGGGCGATTCTCGCCCTGGTTAGGCTCCGCCCTCCTGCATCTTCCAGGAGATAAAAAACGCCGCGGGACATTGGTCCTTGCGGCGCGATCCCCTATGACGAGGTGGAACCGTTAGAACCTCAGACCAGGGATAGGTTATGTCTTTCCGAAAGGTTTGTCAAGTCTTTTCAACGTCAGGTCCCACCTCGTGTTTCACCCACTCGACTCCGCGGAGAAACCAGATCTCTCTGAGGGTCAATCCGGTGTCGCTTGGCGGAGGGTGATGTGCATGGTATGATGAACCATATTCGACAGGAGTGGACATCGGACGTTGGATCTTCTCGTGGAGGCCATCATGCGCTTAGATGGAAAAATTGGGTTGGTCACGGGGGCCAGCTCGGGGATCGGGGCGGCGACGGCCCTTGCCTTCGCCAACGAGGGGGCGGCTGTAGTCGTGAACTACCTGACCAACGAAGCGGGGGCGATGGGGATCGTCAAAGAGATCCAGGCCCGTGGAGGAAAAGCTATCGCGATCCGGGCCGACGTGGGGAGGAAGCCCGAGGTGGAGGCGATGGTCAGAACCATCGTCAAGGAGTTCGGCAGCCTCCACATCCTGGTGAACAACGCCGGGACCTTGATCACCCGCTCGACCATCGCCGACCTGGACGAGGAGGTCTGGGACCGGGTCATCGAGGTCAACCTGAAGGGGACCTTCCTCTGCTGTCAGGCGGCCATCCCGCATATGATCAACAACCGCTGGGGGCGGGTCGTCAACATCGCCTCGGCGGGGGCCAGGAGCGGCGGGGGCGGGGCCTCGGTCCATTATCATACGGCCAAGGGTGGTATCCTTGCCTTCACCAAGGGTCTCGCGAGGGAGCTTGGCCCCCACGGCATCACGGTGAACGCCATCGCCCCGGGGATTACCGAGACGCCATTCCTGGCGCGCTTCTCCTCGCCGGAGTCCACGGCGAAGCGGGTCAAAGAGCTGCCGATCCCCCGGGTGGGACGGCCGGAAGAGATCGCCGCTGCCATCGTCTTTCTCGCCTCGGAGGAGGCGGGGTATCTGACGGGGGCAACCCTGGACATCAACGGCGGCCTGGTGATGGTCTAAAGGCGATGGGTGATCCCGAGGAGCCGTTACAGGAGGGAAACAGGATGTCGCTAGAGCGGTGGATTCGGTTCATCGCTGGAGCTTTGTCACCATCAGCGTCGCTTTGAGCTACTTCCACAGCCCTTACTGGCTCTTCTTTACCCTCTTCGTGGGGCTCAACCTGTTCCAGTCCGCCCTGACCCGTTTCTGCTTGATGGAGATCTTCCTCAGGAAGCTGGGGGTCAAGAGCGAGGCCTAACACCCTCTCCCTTGCCCTCCCTCTTCAAAGGGGGAGGGGTGGGGGGTACGGTTGACAGGCGGAGGAAACCTAAGGCACCATAGGCATGTCGGCTGGAGTGAGCGGTCTATCCGGATTGTTCTGGGGCTCGCTCTCCTGGGGTCTCAAGGCGCCGAGGAGACTAACGTCCATGGCCAGATACCCTTGTCCGATCTGCGGAGACCTCGTGAATGAAGAGCTGATGTACCTCCACTTTGAACGGGAACGGTGGCTTGTCAGGAGGATCCTGGAGAAACACCCCGAGTGGGTGGAGAGTGACGGGGCCTGTCCCAAGTGCATCGAGGCTTTTAGAACAATGGACAGCGAGGGGAAACATGAGGAATAGAAGAAACCTACGAGTCCTTCTCCCTTTCTTTTTCAGCCTTGTCTTCCTTGCCCGGTTCGGCCTCTGGACCGCTCATGGAGCCGTTCCCGAGGCCCCCACCCTGGAGGGGAAGCCTGCCCCGGACTTTGCTCTCCCCTCTCTGGATGGCAAGGTCATCCAGCTCTCCGAGTACCGGGGGAAGGTGGTCCTCCTCGACTTCTGGCACACCTACTGACCCGTGTGCCGGGTGGCCGTGGGCTACCACCAGTCGCTTTATGAGCAGTACCGAGACAAAGGGTTTGAGGTGCTGGGGATCGACCTGTTCAAGGGTGTCGAGGAAACGAAGGCCTTCATGAAGGAACGGGGCCTGACCTACCCCTCGGTCCTGGCCAGCCCCGAGGTCCTCAAGGCCTACGGGGGGATCACGGCTACACCGACCCTCTTCCTGCTGGACAAAGACGGGACCATCGTGAAGAAGTTCGCCGGGTCCAACGCGGACGTCGAGGTGGAGCTGGAGGAAACCGTTCTGTCCCTTTTGGGCCTGCCCGTCCCAAAGCGGGAGAGGGTCGGAGTGTCGGGGCCGAGGGAGGTCTTTGAAAAACCCCTCCCGGATCTTCCCTTCCCCACCCTGGACGGGGGAACTGTCCGGCTCTCGGACTACCGGGGCCTGGTCCTCCTGGTGGAGTTCTGGGCTCTCCAATCGCAACTCGCCCGGGAGACCCTCGAACGCCACCAGCACCTGTACGACCAGTTTAAAGACAAGGGGTTGGAGATCCTGGCCTTGAGCCTGGAGAGCACCAACCTCGAGGGGGTCAAGGCGTTCCTCAAAACCAAGAAGATCACCTTTGTGAGCGCCCTGGCCACGGGAGAGGCCATCGACACCTTCGGCGGCATCGACTTTCTCCCGACGGTCTATCTCGTGGACAGACAGGGGGCGCTTCATCAACGGTTCGAGCCTTCCAACTCCCAGTTCTACATGGACATCGAAGCCACCGTTGTGGACCTTCTCGGCCTGGTCAAACCGGGGGAGCGCTACGTGCCGACACACTTTGATGAGGAAGGGAACATCGTGCCCGGCCACGTCGGGAAGATCGGGGCGGAAGGGCAGGCTCAGTAAAAGACCTCAGGCAAGAAGGAGGTTGGTCATGCCATTTTTGGCGGGGAAGGACAAAAAGGTGATCCAGGAGCGCTTCAGGGAGCTTTCCGGCCCCGTGAAGCTCGTCAACTTCACCCAGGAGCTGGAATGCGAGTTCTGCCACGAGACCAGGAGGCTCTTAGAGGAGGTGGCGGCCCTTTCCGACAAGCTGACCCTGGAGGTCTACAACTTCCAGCTCGACAAGGAGAAGGTGGAACGGTACAGGATTGACAAGATCCCGGCCGCGGTGCGGCTGGCCCATCGCTTCGCCATGGAGAGCGACCTGGTCACCGCCGACATGGTGGAGGCCGTCGAGTTCCCCCACCTGGTGCAGCGCTACAGCGTCCGGGGCGTGCCGAAGACCGTCATTAACGAGAAGGCTGCCATCGAGGGGGCCCTGCCCGAGCCGGCCTACCTCGCCCAGGTCTTGCAGGCCCTTGACTGAAACTCCTGCGAAGGGGGAGAGCAGTGATGGACAAGAAAAAGATGCTCGAGATGTTGAACAAGGCGTTGACCATGGAGCATGCCTGCTACATCCGGTATCTGACCCACGCGGCGGTCCTGACGGGTCCCTATGCGGAACCCGTCGCCACCCGGCTGAAGGAGATCGGGCAGGACGAGGCGGGGCATGCTGAGAAGCTCAGGGACCGAATCGTGGCCCTGGGGGGGACCCCGACCCTCGAGGTGGAGAAGGCAGAGGGGATGATGGCGACGGAGCTGACGAAGATCCTGGCGATCAACATCAAGGAGGAGGAAAGCGCCATCCAGATGTACCAGACGATCTTGAAGGAGATCCCCCATGACCAGGAGACCCTCCTCTTCGAGACCGTTGAGCACATCTTGACGGACGAGATGGAACACCTGGAGGAGCTGACCCGTTTAAAGGGATGACGGGGTTGTAAGCCTTCAGCTTTCAGCCGTCGGCTTTCCTGGATCGATGCTCGATGCTCGGTGTTCGAGGAAAAAACGTGCCCTTCATCCAACATCGAGCATCCAACATCGAACATCGGCCATCGCCCAACCCCTCTTCACCGGCGGGAAGGCGTCTCTGGGATTTCAGCAGGCAAGACTTCAGAGGGAGACCTCGGGGAAGGGTGCCGCGTGGGTCAGAAGGCGGTCGTTACCATTGACGCGTGAGGAGGGGCGGGTTTGAAACCCGCCCCTCCCGGCCCCCTCGTCGAGATCGTCCCGGCGGCTGATCCGGTAAGCCGGACCTTCACGGCAAAGATCGCCCTCCCCGCCCTCCCCGGCCTTCGTTCAGGGCTCTTCGGAAAGGCCCTGTTCGTCGCCGGCCAGCGGCAAGGAATGGTCGTCCCAAGGCAAGCCGTTGTCGAGCGTGGGCAGCTCGTTGGGGTCTTCGTCTTGGAAGAAGGGAAGATCGCCCGCCTCCGACTGGTCAAGATGGGGAAGACCTTTGGGGATCGGGTGGAGATCCTCTCCGGTCTCGCCGCGGGGGAACGGATCGTCGTCGAGGGGGCTCAAGGGCTCTCCGACGGAAGCCCTGTCGAGGTGAGGGGATGAGGGAGGCGCTCGGCTTCGCCGGGAGGGTGGCCTCGGCCTTCGCCGTCGTCGGGGCCTTCGTCATCCTCTTCGACCCCATCTTCCAGGGTCTGGCCATCTCCCTCATGGCTGGCGAGGTGGCCTCGACGTTCCTCTCGCGGATGGCCGTCCCCGTCCTGTACTCTATGAGCGAAGCACGAGCAGAGCCCCTTGAAAAGCCTTGACGCCAAACCTGTGATGACATAGCATTTCTCCGACTCCGATCCTCGGACCTCCCTTGTGTCCCTCAGGGCGATTTGGGTCTGCCATGATGACGAACCAACTTACCCTTTTTGGTGGATCAACTGATCAGGGAAAGCGAAACGAGCACCCGCCGAAACCTAAAGCGCGTGTGGGGAAAGCGAGCGGTAACCGCTACCTCCAGAACATCCTCTGGGAGGAAAGCCTGCTGGCCGTCAAGCTCTCGTTGGGCTGCCAAACCATGGGAGAACTGGTCTCGCGCCTTCGGGAGAACCTCCCTCAAAACTCCGCTGCGACCCGTCGGCGAAACACCAGCATTATCCTGGGTCGCTTCTTCCCCACCGATGACCTCG
>JACQHM010000306.1 GCA_016199025.1 Candidatus Methylomirabilota bacterium
CACAATGACAACGCTCGGCTTCCCCTTCTCCTCCGACGCGATCCCGTCGTGCATACAGCACGACGTGCAGGAGCCTCAGAGCCCCACCCCGATGATGATGGCATCGGCCAAGACGACCAGCTCGTCCAGCATCTCGGCTGGCGCGGGGAGGGAGAGGTTCGGCTTCACCTTCAGGATCACCCGCTTCACCTGGTACTTCGCCAGGAGAAGCTCTCCCAGCCTCTCCAGAAACGGGGTGCTGGTGTGGATGCCATCGGAGAGGAGCCCGAGGGTCTTCCCCATGAGGGAGTGGAGACGAGAGGGCCGGGAGAAGGTCTTCTGCTCCACCTCACCCGTCGGGTCCAGGATTACGATCTCCTGCCGTCTCTCCTCCAAAACCTTCGCCATCGGAACCTCCCCCGCTCAAATGTGAAAAGGGAGTCGGTGGACCATCCCGGTAAAGCTATCCACCACCCAAAGGGCCCTAAGGCCTTCCATCCCATCCCGGAACACCCAATACCGTTTGTAAGCCAACGCCTCCCTCGCTATGCCGATCTCGGGGGCCCACCAGGTCGGATACCGAAAGGAGAGCCGCCGCTTCGCCTTCTCCAGGGCGCATCCTCTGGCCTCTTCCCTCGTGACCGTTCCCTGTAAGAGATACGCCTCCTCGACCACGACCGGCTCGACCTCCGGGAACGCATCGGCTAACGATGCCCCGCCCCGGGCCATGTCCACCACGACGAACAGATTGACCTCCCTGGGGTGGAAAACAGGCCGTTTCAAGGACCCGTGGAACTGAAAGACGTAGAGGGGATAGAAGAGGGTATAAGCTGGAGGCGAGATGACCGTTTTGCCCTTCACCAGTGAGGCAGCTTCCCCTGAATCAAGACCGGTGATGATCACGCTGATTTCTGCCATCCAAATTCCTCTTGTAGGGGCGGGACTTGTCCCGCCCTCACAGCGCCCCTCGGCGGAGGAGCCAGGCCTTGGCCATCTCAAGCTCTGGAGCCTGGCCGAAACGGGTGAGCTGAGAGGCCGTCAGAGAAGGGGCCTTGAACTCATCCAGGATGGCCGTCACCTTCTGTGAGGCTCGGCCGTTCGGCGTCAACAAGCTGACGACGATCAGGACCAGGGTCCCGATAGCCACCCCCGGGAGCATCTCGTAGGTGTACTTGGTCCAGCCGAGATAATGCCAGGCCACGACTACGACGAAGCCGGAGAGCATCCCCCAGAAGACCCCTTGACGGGTCGCCCACCGCCAGTAACAGGCGGCGATGGTGAAGGGGGCTAACGACCCCAGGCCGGCCCAGGCAAAGAGGATGATGTCGAAGAGGAGCCTCGGGGGCTTCAACGCGATCAACATCCCGATGGCGCCGAAGAGGATCAGGGCCAGGCGGGTGTGGAGGATGACCCGCTCGTCCTTCACCTCCGGGTTGATGACCTTCTGGTAGAGGTCCCGAGACCAGCCGCTCGCTGCCGTCAACAGTTGAGAGTCCACCGAGGACATGATGGCCGCCATGATGGCCGAGGCGATGATCCCCGCGATGACCCCGGGAAGTTTGATCAGGGCCAGCTCCATCACCACATTCTCCGGATTCTTCAGATCGGGCACCAACACCCTCCCGGCCATCCCCACATAGGTCCCGGCGTAGAAGATCACCGTCACCCACAGGAGGGAGACCAACGTGGCCACCCGGAGGGTCTTGAAGCCCCTCTGGATCGCGAAGAAGCGGATGATGATGTGGGGGGAGCCGATGAACCCAAAGATGATGCTCAGCCACCCTACCGCCACCCAGAAGGGGACAGTCGTCGAGATCATCCTGGCATCCACCCCCTTCAGGTGCTCTGTCAGGGCCATCAGGCCTACCTCACCGAAGACCATGGCGGCCATGATGACGAAGCCGATGGCCATGATGATCCCCTGGAAGAAGTCGGTCCAGGCCACGGCGAAGAAACCGCCGGCCACGCAGTAGAAGACGACGGTCCCGCCCATGACGAGGGCCATCACGGTGTAGTTGGCGCCCGTGATCTGCTCCAGGAGCCTGGCCGCCCCCACGATCTGCCCTGCCACGTAGATCTCCATAAAAAAGATGGTGATCAGGGTCGAGAGGATCCGGAGGGAATGAGCAGGATCCTCGAAGCGAGCTTCCAGGAGGTCGGGGATGGTGAGGCAGTTCAACCGCTCGCTCAAGATCCGAAGACGGCGCCCCAGGCCGATGAAGTTCACGTAGGGCTTGGCGATGGCGGGCAGGGTGATCCAGATATTCTGGAGGCCCTTCATGAACGCCTGGCCGGGGACCGCCTGATAGACGTAGGCGCTGTGGGCCGTGGCCTCGTGGGTCATGGCGGTCACCCAGGGCCCGAGCCGCCTCCCCGCCACCAGGAAGTCGGTGAGCGACTTGATCAGGGGAGAGCAGAAAAGCCCAATGACCCACATCCCCACCATGTAGACGAGGAAGGTGATGAACACATCCAGGTGCCGCATGGCTCCCCTCCTCCCTCCCTGAAAGGCTTACTCCCCGTAGCCCTTCCCGCCCGGCCAGCCGGTGAAGAAATAGATCAGCGTGAAGACCAGAAGGACCAGGAAGGGCACCGTCCATAAAAGGACCGCCGCCGTGTTCATCGCCAGCTCCTTACAAGGGAGAACTGGACACATCATAAAGAAAAGAGGGAAGAAGGGTCAAGATAAAAGATGGTCAAGAAGGATCGGATTGGTGAAACCTTTTTGATTGACCCCTCGGGGCTCTTCTGATAGATTGCCCCTAGAAGCCGTTTCAACACCTGCCCTCTGTCATTGCGAGCGAGTGAGCCGAAGCCCTGACCCTGAACGAAGTGAAGGGGAGGGGGAAGCAATCTCCTTCGGATCATAAGGAGAGGAAAGGATGGAGGAACAAGCTCGGGTCCTGGAGCTGGCCGTCAGCCAGTTGGATAAACGCTTGGCGACTCTCGAACAGAGCTTCTTACAATTCCGCGCCGAGGTGGCGTCCGAGTTTGGGCAGCTCCGGGGGGAGATGAGCCAGTTCCGGGGGGAGATGAGCCAGCTCCGGGGGGAGGTGGCGTCCGAGTTTGGGCAGCTCCGGGCGGAGATGAGCCAGTTCCGCGGGGAGGTGGCGTCTGAGTTTGGGCAGCTCCGTGCGGAGATGAGCCAATCCCGGGGGGAGGTCTTTGCCCAGCTTCGGGAACTCCGCGCTGAGATCCGGAGCAACTTTCGCTGGACCATCACCACGATGATCACCCTCTTTGGCATCGCCATCCCGGCCTGGATGTTGGTCCTCGGCTACATCATCAAACGCCTCTGAGCTGGGTCCTGATCCTTCGTCCATCCACCGAGACCTGAACAGCGAATCGGTTCAAGCGCTTGCGGATGATGGCAGAGGTCAGGTGGGACGGAAGTCGCATCGTTTCCATCCCCTATCGACCCTGGGGCGTCCGGCCGCCCCACATAGCTTCTTCCGCCGCCTGAAAGGCTTCGGGAGGGACCCCTTCGAGGACCAGGACTTCCAGATCTCGGCGTTCGACAACGAAGACCTCCCCGTTCCTCCTCCAGAGGCGGCGTCCTTCCCCTTCAGGCTTCGAGCGGGTTACCGTTGGATACCTCTGTTCTATCAGCTTCGAGAAGGCGTCGAAGAACGCTTCGGCATCCCTGGCGTCCGTCCAGCGGGTCTTCAGGAGGAGGAGCCGCCTCTCTCCCCGCTCGTAGAGCCGGTAGCGGTCCCCGGCCCAGCCTTGAACGAGCCCCTTCGCCTCCTGTTTGCCGATCACCGGCTCGAGAAGGGCGTTCAGGGCGAAGGCCCCCAGGACCTCCTCGGTCATGGACCGCCATCCTTCCAGGGCTGACAGGTTCGCGGGGAGCATGACAGGCGGCGGCTCGGGATGGCCGTCCAGGTACGCTTTGGGATAGAGGATGGCATGGGTCGAACGGGGAAGGTGGGTGTAGACCTCTGAGAAGGCCGGCCAGGGATGGCGGCGGCGGAATTCCTGGACAAAGGTCGTCCCGCCAATGTACGGGAAGAGGAGGAGGTCCAGGAGGAACTGTGGCGCCCCGGCGAACTCCTGAAGGACCTCGGACTGGTCGAGGGGGCCGAGGGTGGTCAGGTTCACGAACGTGGTGATGTCCAGCCCCCTTGGGGCCAGGAGGAGGTCGAGGGTCAGGGCCGTGGCTTCCCCCTCGATGATGGCCCGCCGCGCCAGGACCTCATCAATGTCCATCGTCTTGGGATCAAGAAACGTCTCCAGCCCCAGGGCCTGGTCCTGGAGGATGTGGGCCAGCTCATGAATGACGGCCATCCGCTGGAGGGGGGGCGGCACCCAGTCGGCGAAGACCAGCTCTTTTTTCTCCGGGTCGTAATAGGCCGCCGCCTGTTTCCTGAAAAAATCCAGGAGGAACGCCTCCAGGTCAAAGGTCGGCGGGATCAAGCCGAAGTGGGCCAAGGCCTTCTGGATGCCCTGGAGCCGCTCTCTGGGAAAGCCCTTTGCCAGCTCCTCGCGAAAGGCCAGGCCGATCTCCTCTCGCGATCGGATCACCTTCTGAAGGTGCCCTTCGAACGGGAGCCCCCGAAGTTTGCTCAGCTCCTGGAGGAAGGGGTCTGCCTGGTCTAACAGTTGCTGAAGCTCAGTCCGGGCCGGGGCCTCCAGGCCCTCGGTCCAGGCAGGAGGAGAGAGGCCACCCACCCCCAGGAAAACGAGGAAGACGAAGAACCCCCTGCGAAGAACGTGCAAGCTCTTCCCTCCTCTTCAGAAGCGTTTAGCTCTCAGCCGTTCTGGCTGACCGCTGATGGCTGATGGCTGACCGCTGGTTTATCAACGGAGCGTCGGGGGGCGGCGCTCCCGATCCAGACGGGCCCCGTGGGAGCGGAGCAGCTCCCACGCCCTCGCCACATGGGCTTTGGTGGTCCTGATGTTCCCGATGGCCAATCGGAGCGTCACCCGCCCGTGCAGGCGCGTGGAGGAAAGGAAGGCCTCCCCCGTCTGGTTCACGGCTTCCAGAAGGGCTTCGTTCAGGAGGTTCAGGTATCGTTCGACCTCCTGGGCTTCCTGAGTTCCGGCCGATGTCAGTCGGTCAGCCAGGTCCCTGGGCCTGGCCCGGAAGCAGACCACGCTGAACGGAACGGGCGCCAGCCGCTCGGAGTCAGGGTCGGCGTCCACCCAGGCCATGAACGTCTGCGCCATCCGGAGATGTTCTCGGATCCTGGCGGCGATCCCGTCCCACCCGAAATAGCGGAAGATCATCCAGAGCTTCAAGGCCCGGAACCGGTGGCCGAGCTGGACCCCGTAGTCCATGTAGTTCGTGACCGCCTCCCCTTCCGCGGTCCTGAGATAGTCGGGGACCAGGCTGAAGGCCCGCTTCAAGACCTCGGGGTGGCGGCAGTAGAAGGCGGAGAGATCAATAGGGGTAAAGAGCCACTTGTGGGGGTTCATGACCAGGGAGTCGGCCCGTTCACATCCGTCCAAGACGTGGCGCATCTCCGGGAGGACGGCCGCCGCCCCGCCATAGGCGGCATCCACATGGAGCCAGAGGTTGTAGCGATGGCACAGGTCGGCGATCTCGGGCACCGGGTCGATGCTGGTCGTCGAGGTGGTCCCGACCGTGGCCACAACACAGAACGGCCGCCACCCAGCCTTCAGATCTTGCGCGATGGCCGCCTCCAGGGCCTCCGGGTCCATCCGAAAGGCGACGTCAGTCCTGATCTTTCGGACCCCTTCCTGCCCGACACCTAAGACGATGGCCCCCTTCTCGATGGAGGAGTGCGCCTGCTCTGACGTATAGAGCCGAAGACGGGGAACGTCAGGACGGCCGGGAAGCCCTTCCTGGCGAGCCTTCAGACCGGGAACAACCTCTCTGGCCGCCGCGATGGCACAGAGGCTGGAGATCGAGGCGGTGTCGTTGATCACCCCTGTAAACGAGAGGGGGAGGCCGAGCATCTGCCGGAGCCAGTCCAGGACCACCTCCTCCAGCTCGGTGGCGGAGGGTGAGGTCTTCCAGAGCATGGCATTCACGTTGAAGGCGGCGCACAAGAGTTCCCCGAGAATGCCGGGCCCCGAGCCGCTGATCCCAAAGTAGCCGAAGAAGGCCGGGTGGTTCCAGTGGGTGATCCCCGGGACGATGACCCGGTCCAGGTCGTGCAGGATCGCCTCCATCGGTTCCGGCCCCTCCGGCGGGGCCTCTGGGAGCTTTGCCCTGATCTCCCCTGGTTGAACATGTGCCAAGACCGGGTAGCGCTCTGGGTGGGCTAAATACTCGGCGATCCAGTCGATGAGCTGATAGCCGTACTTCCGGAAGGCCTCGGGATCCATATCACCCAGGCCGGCTCCGTTCAGATCAACAGGTCCTCTCGCCATCATGGTCTCCTCGGTTTCTCATGACACTTGATAGGAACTCTCCTCCAGGACCCGCTAACAGTATCACAAAAAGCCCTCCAACACAAAGGGGCAACGAAGGTTGTGCCCCGCCAATGCAAAGGTTGTTGGGATGTATTCTCCCCGGATCTTTGGAGGTTTGTCAAGGCCTACCAGCCGAGAAGGTGATGCCACCAGAGGCGCTCGGCGTTCATCTTGAGCCACCCCTGCTGAATCCCGCCCCAGTCGCGATACTTCGGGAGATCGATGACCTTGAGCATGGCCTCCAGGCCATCGGGGAAGGTGTTCATCCCTTCTGCCATCAGCCGCTGCACTTCTGTGTCCAGGTCCTTCCAGTAGCCGATGTAGGCCTCCAGCACGTCGCGGCCTCCC
>JACQHM010000305.1 GCA_016199025.1 Candidatus Methylomirabilota bacterium
GTGGAGGAGATCGCCCGGGAAGACCTGGGCCTGGTGAAGCCTGGTGAGGTCGTCTATCAGCTCAGCCCTGCCCGGGAGGGGCAGGAAGCGGGTAGGTAGCGGTCCCTTGCGAAACTCGCCGGTTTCCAGTATACTCCGCATCGATCATCGGTGGTGGCTGTAAGAGGGGATTTCGGTGGCGGCTCATGGGAGGATCTTGGTTGCTGATCTGAAGCGACCTCCTCAGGGGGGCATCTCCCACCTTCTCCGGAAGCGGGGATATCGGATAGAGACCGTCTCCGGCTCTCGGGCGGCTCTGAAGAAGGTAGAGGAAAATTCTTACGATCTCGTCATCTTGGATCTCGGAGCTGTTCGATCGCGGGACCTGGACCTCCTTGATCAGATGCTCAAGCGTCGGCCGGGACTCTCCGTTGTGATCGCGGCCGATGACGGAAACGCTAAGGCCTCCCTGGAGGTGGCCGAGAAGGGGGCCTATTCATATCTCCTCAAGCCGGTGGCCGAGGATATCCTGGAGCTGGTCCTCCGAAGCGGCTTGGAGCGGACCCGCCTTGTGACCGAGAACGCCACGTTGAAACAGGAGACCCTCTGCGATGACCTGACCACCGCTTACAATCGCCGCTACCTGGAGCTGTATCTCGACGAGGAGATCGAGCGGGCTCGACGCTTCTGCCGCCCCTTCTCCATCCTTTTCTTCGACTTGGACCACCTAAAGACTATCAATGATAAGTACGGGCACCTGTGCGGGAGCCAGGTCCTCCGGGAGGTGGCAACTCTCCTACAGGGCAGACTTCGACGGATCGACAAGATCTTCCGCTTCGGTGGGGACGAGTTCGTCATCACCCTCCCGGAGACCGATTCCCAGGGGGCCTTCCGGGTCGCCCAACGCCTTCGCCGGGCTTTAAGGGGCCATCGCTTCCTGATCCAGGAGGGGGTTCGGACAGCCATCACAGCCAGCTTTGGCATCGCGACGTATCCATACGATGGGACCACCAAAGAAGGGCTCATCCGTCACGCCGACGCGGCCATGTACCAGGTGAAGGAGACGACGAGGGATGGCATCGGGCGCCTGGATCGCCACCTCGTATACGCTTCGGCGGCGATAGGCGGCCAGCCGGAGGCAGGGCATCTTGGCCCGCGGAAAGGCCGCAGGGTCGGGCGGGTGGTCGTGCAGCCTCGCGCGCCTCGGCTGAAACTTACGGGTCGCTGATGGCCGTGCCTCATGGCCGACCTGAGGCAACGGGCCACGAAGAGGGGGGCGATGAAGCGGGTCAGCATCTTAGGATCCACCGGGTCCATCGGGGTCAGGACGCTGGATGTCATTGAGCGACATCCCGACGGCTTTCAGGTGGTTGCGCTGGCGGCTGGAACAAAGGTGGACCTCTTGGCAGAGCAGGTCCTAAGATTCAGGCCGCACCTTGTCTCGGTGGCAACGGAGGAGGCGGCCAAGGAGCTTCAGAGGAGGCTCCCCCGGGTTCCGGTGAACATCCTCTGGGGGGAGGAAGGGCTGGTTCAGGTGGCGAGGACCGAGGAGGCCGACCTCGTGGTCTCTGCCCTGGTGGGCTCGACAGGCCTCCTCCCGACGCTGGCGGCCATCCGGGCGGGAAAGGACATCGCCCTGGCCAACAAAGAGGTGTTGGTCATGGCGGGGGAACTGGTGACGGCGGAGGCGAGGAAGATGGGGGTGAAGATCCTCCCCGTCGATAGCGAGCATTCTGCGATCTTCCAGTGCCTGGGGCACGGGGGGCGTCAATACTTAAAGAAGATCATCCTGACGGCCTCGGGTGGTCCCTTCAGGACTAGGCCCAAAGCAAGCTTTGCCTCTGTTACCCCCGAGGAGGCCCTGAACCACCCGACCTGGAACATGGGGAGGAAGATCACCATTGACTCGGCGACCCTCATGAACAAAGGACTGGAGGTCATCGAGGCCCGGTGGCTCTTCGATCTCTCGCTGAAGGAGATCGACATCATTATCCATCCACAGAGCATTATCCATTCCCTGGTCGAGTACATGGATGGGTCGATCCTGGCCCAACTCTCTGTCACTGATATGCGCCTTCCGATCCTCTACGCCCTCTCCTACCCCAAGAGGCTGGAGAGCCCGCTGCCATCCTTGGACCTCACCACCCTCGCGGCCCTCACCTTTGAGCCATTGGACATGGAGAAGTTTCCCTGCATTGGATACGCGTACGAGGCGGCCGAAGCGGGAGGGACGCTTCCTACGGTCTTGAACGCGGCCAACGAGGTGGCGGTCCATCTATTCTTGGAGCGGAGGCTCGGTTTCGACGAGATCCCCCTCCTGATCAGAAAGGCCATGGACGAGCATGGACGTCGGCCCGTCCGGTCCCTGGAGGATGTCTTGGAGGCTGATCGGGAGGTGCGCCAACGCTTTACCATGGAGTACAGCAAGCAATGACATTTCAACAGCTCTTCTCGTGGAACGCCCTCGCCCTTTGGGATCACGCCCAGACCTTCGGCTGGTACCTCTGGTGGTTCGCGCTGGTCATCGGGGCCTTGATCTTCGTCCATGAGCTGGGGCACTTCCTCCTGGCGAAACGGGCAGGGGTTGGAGTCCTGAAGTTCTCCTTGGGCTTTGGCCCGAAGCTCTTCGGCTTTCGACGGAACGAGACGGAATACCTCATCTCGGCCATCCCCCTGGGAGGCTACGTCAAGATGATCGGGGAGGATCCCCGGGAGGAGGGGGCCGAGGGGGATCGGGAGCGGTCCTTTGCAGAGAAGCCGGTGGGGACCAGGGCCTTGATCATCGCTGCCGGCCCCCTCTCCAACTTCCTCTTAGCCTTTGTGATCTTCCTCGGCCTCTTCGCCTTCGTTGGCCGTCCGGCTTCCTGGACGGTGATCGGGAGGCCCGAGGCAGACTCCTCTCTGGCCCAGGCGGGGCTCAAAGCCGGCGATCGGATCGTGGCCGTGGAGGGGCAGGCAGTTTCGACATGGGAGGAGCTGGAAGGGAAGATCCAGGCCTCCCAGGGCCAGCCCCTTCGATTGACCGTCGAGCGGGAAGGCCGTCGGTTCGAGGCCTCCATCATCCCTCGTCGGGTGGCGGTGAAGGACATCTTCGGGGGAGAGAAGGAGGCGTGGGACATCGGGTCGGGGCCCTTTATCTCGACGAAGATCGGGCAGGTCATGAAGGGACATCCCGCCGACCAGGCTGGTTTACAGCCGGGTGACCGGATCCTCGCCTTTCAGGGTCAGCCTGTCGAAGGCTGGGACGAGTTGGCCGCGTTGATCCACGCCCACCCTGGAGAGAAGGTGAAGCTTTTGGTAGAGCGGGGGGGGAAATCCCTCGAGGTTGAGGTCGTCCCCAGGCCGACGGAGCAGGGGGGGAAGAAGATCGGCCTGATCGGCATCGCCCCTGCCCAGGAGTTCATCTATCAGCGGACCGATCCCTTCACGGGATTCTACCTGGCCGGGAAGCGGACCGTCGAACTCACCGGCCTCATCCTCTATAGCTTGGTGAAGCTCATCCAGGGGGAGATCCCGGCCTCGACCCTCGGCGGGCCGGTCCTCGTGGGGCAGATGGCCGGCGAACAGGCGAAGGCAGGGTTCCTGAACGTTCTCCTCCTCACGGCCGGGCTCTCCATCAACCTGGGGATCTTGAACCTGCTCCCGATCCCTGTCCTGGACGGCGGGCATCTCTTCTTCGCCTTGATCGAGGCCATCCGGGGGAGGCCCTTGAAGGTCAGGACGCGGGAGATCGCGAACTATGTGGGTCTGGCCCTCTTGGTGGCCTTGATGCTCTACGCCACCCGGAATGACATCATGAGGCTGATCGGACCCCAATAATTTTTGTGACTGGTGACTAGTGACCGGTGGCCAGTGAACCCCCGTCTTGGCTGCTGGCTACCGGCTACTGGAGATAGGAGATGATGGAACGGCGGAAGACGCGGCAGATCCAGGTCGGGAATGTGAAGATCGGCGGGGATGCCCCCATCTCCGTCCAGTCCATGACGAAGACGGACACCCGGGACGTAGAGGCAACCGTCGATCAGATCTGGGCGCTGGAGGCGGCGGGCTGCGAGCTGGTCCGGGTGGCTGTCCCCGTAAAGGAGGCGGCGGAGGTTCTGGGGAAGATCAAAGCCCAGATCCGGATCCCCTTGATCGCCGACATCCATTTTAATTACAAACTGGCCCTCATCGCCCTCGAACAGGGGGTGGACGGCCTCCGTTTGAACCCTGGGAACATCGGGGATCGGAATCGGGTGGTCGAGATCGTCAAGGTCGCCGCCGGGCGGAGGGTCCCGATCCGGATCGGTGTGAACGCCGGCTCCCTGGAGAAGGATCTCCTGCGGAAATATGGCAAACCCACCCCCGAAGCCATGGTGGAAAGCGCCCTCCGGCACATCCAGATCCTGGAGGATCTGGACTACCGGGAGATCAAGGTCTCCCTCAAGGCCTCGGACCCGGCCATGATGGTCGAGGCGTATCGGATGCTGGCCGAGAAAGTTGACTATCCTTTCCATTTGGGCGTCACGGAGGCGGGGACCCCCTGGGTTGGGACCATCAAGTCTGCTGTCGGCCTCGGGACCCTCTTGGCTGAGGGGATCGGGGATACGGTCCGGGTGTCGCTTGCGGCCGATCCTGTCGAGGAGGTCCGGGTCGGGATCGAGATCCTGAAGGCCCTGGGGCTTCGGAGGCAAGGCCTGACCTTCGTCGCCTGCCCCTCCTGCGGCCGGGCCGACGTGGATCTTATCCAGCTCGCCAAAGATGTCGAGGAGCGGATGAAGGGGATCAACGCCAACATCCACGTGGCCGTGATGGGCTGTCTTCCTCCCGGCGAGGCGGTGGTGACCCTTCTGGGCCACAAGCCCATCGAGGAGGTGCAGGAAGGGGACGAGGTGTTGACCCATACGGGCTGCTCCAGGAAGGTGGCCAGGACGATGGCTCATTGGTATCAAGGGGACTTGGTGGAAGTCCATCCAACCGGCTTTCCTCCCTTCTGGCTCACCCCCAACCATCCTGTCTACGCCTGCTCCCGTCCCGTAAAGCGTAAGGGTTCGCAGGAGAAACGTCCCCATATCAGTCAGGTGCTCCAAGAGGGAGCCAGTCCTGCATGGGTCGAAGCGGCCAAACTGGACAGGGGATCCGTCCTCGCCTATCCAATCCTGGTGGAGAAAGAGGATGTCGAAGCCTTGACGGTCGAAGGGCTGGGGGTGATCCCGGTGGATGAGGATTTCCTGACCCTGTGTGGTTATTACCTGAGTGAGGGAACCTTCTCGGGGAAGGGGGGGAAGCCCTATCAACAGTTCTTCTATTTCCATGCGAACCAGCGTGCGTTCGTGGAAAAGCTCAGGGAGATCCTCGCCCGATACGGTCTCGGATCAAGCTTCCAATCCAGAAGAAACACGGCAGAAGTCATCACCCACTCCTTCGCGTTAGGGCAACTGCTTGAGGGCCTCTTCGGACGGGGGGCTCTAGCCAAGAGACTTCCGGCGTGGATGTTGAAGCTTCCCCACGAGAAGCAGAGGGCCATAGTTCGGGCCCTGTGGGAAGGAGATGGGTACGTTGGGTGTGTTCGTGGTTACTGGCGGGCGACCTATTCCACCTCCTCGAAGGCGCTGGCCTTCCAGGTCCATCAGCTCCTCCTTCGGCTTGGCATCCCTGCGTTCCTCCACTCCCGGGATCAGGAGGGAAGGAAACGGAACTGGGTCATCTCTGTCACCTCGAAACCTTCCCTCGATCGCCTCTTCGAGGTGCTGGGCCTTCCGTTCACGGCCGATCCTGCTCAGACGAGGATGGGGCAGGTGGCTTTAGACGATCGCTTCCTCTACGTCGGCGTGCGTCGGATACGAAGGGTTCCTTATACGGGTCAGGTCTACAACCTTGAGGTCGAGGTGGACCACTCCTTTGCGATCCAGGGAGCGGCGGCTCATAATTGTGAAGTCAACGGGCCGGGGGAGGCGAGGGCGGCGGACATTGGGATCGCCGGCGGGAAGGGGATCGGCCTGATCTTCAAGAA
>JACQHM010000309.1 GCA_016199025.1 Candidatus Methylomirabilota bacterium
ATCATCCTGGACAAGACCGGTACCATTACTCACGGAAAGCCGGTGTTGACCGACGTGGTGGTGGCCGGGGCCTTTCGAGAGGAGGAGCTCCTGCGCCAGGCAGGGGGCGTTGAGAAGTCCTCCGAGCACCCGCTGGCGGCCGCCATCGTGGAGGGTGCCCAGGGCCGTAACCTCATCCTGCCGGACGCGGAGACCTTCAATGCGATCCCCGGGCACGGGATCGAGGCCCGGATTGAGGGGCACACGCTGCTCCTCGGCAACCTCAAACTCATGCGTGACCGGCAGATCCCGGTTGATGGGCTCGAAGCCAAGGCCGTGCAACTCGCCGATGACGGGAAGACCCCCATGTTCGTGGCCGTGGACGGGAAGCCCGCGGGCATCATCGCCGTGGCCGACACGGTGAAGGAGGATTCGAAAGCGGCCATCCAAGTCCTGAAGAGCATGGGGCTGGAGGTGGTGATGATTACCGGGGACAACGAGCGGACGGCCAAGGCGATTGCCCGCCAGGTCGGGATCGAGCGGGTTCTCGCCGAGGTCCTGCCCCAGGACAAGGCCCACAATGTCCAGAAGCTTCAGCTCGAAGGGAAAAAGGTCGCCATGGTCGGTGACGGGATCAACGACGCCCCCGCCCTGGCGCAGGCCGATGTCGGCTTTGCCATCGGCACGGGGACCGATGTGGCCATCGCCGCCTCCGACATCACCCTTATCAAAGGGAGCCTGAAAGGGGTGGTGACGGCGATCCAGATCAGCCGGGCGACCATGCGGAATGTTTACCAGAACCTGTGGGGGGCGTTCATCTACAACGGCCTGGGTCTCCCCATCGCCCTGGGGCTGCTCTACCCCTTCTTCGGCATCCTGCTGTCCCCCCTGCTGGCGGCGATCGCCATGTCGTTCAGTTCGGTGACGGTCATCACCAACGCCAACCGGTTGAAGCGATTTCGTGAGTTCCAGGCTTGACCTTTCCTCTTTTCCGTTGCCCGCTGATGGAATTGTGTGTAGACTTCACCTCGAATGATTCCATAACATCGGGGGTTCGGTCCCCATCCCTTACCTCCGGCGTGAAGCCTATCGGGACCTCGTCCTCTACCGCAAGCGAGAACTTGAGGAGTTTCTGAAGGCGCTCAATCGTCAGGGAGGATCAGCGCGTGGTCGAGGATAAGTACATCTGAGATCGCCTGCCGCGTCCAAGATAACCTTGACAGCGAGGCCATCAAAAACGCATGGACGTTCGCATCTATGAGCTTGTGAAACGCGCGATTGATCAAGCCGACCCGATTCGCCTCCTGGAGATCGGTGCTCCTCAAGATGAGTATGAGTCCGAGATTCGGGAGATCACGTCCCGCGTGGGGGAGTGTGCCAGCGTCGAAGAGACCCAGACGCTTATCCAAAAGATCTTCGTGAAGTGGTTCGATGAACACATCGCCGGCCCAAAGGAGAATTACCGGGCGCCGGCCGAAGCCATCTGGGCAGGTCTTCAATCACTCGTCAAAGGGAAGGTCAAGAATAAGCCGGAGACAGAGTAATCCCATATAGTATGCTCTCAAGTCTCGTGAAACGAACTTGGGGTAGTGGTGTCGGGATGGGTGCCCGGATCTCGCGCCTAGAGGCCAGGAGTTGATCAAGCGAATGGCCCCGAACCCCAAAAAGGAGGCAAGCATGGCAACAGAACGAGAGATTTTGAAGGCCCTTGAAGGCCTTCCTCCGGCGGTATTAGAAGAGATCAAAGACTTCATCACCCTCCTCAAAGAGAAAAAAGGCCTACGGCGACCTCCCCTGACGGGGAAGGCGCTGGCGAGGAAGCAGGTGGCGGCTATCACAAAGTGGGCCGGAAGGGATCTCGGGCCGGGATTTTCGGGGAGAGACCATGATGAAGTCCTGTATGGGAGTGGCCGGTGAACTACCAGCCTCCTCCGAGGTGAATCGGCCATCTTAGAGAAGGTGCGCGAGGAAGACCTTGAACGGGCTTTAGGCGTTTTCCGCACCTATCGGGATCATCTGTTTAGCTTTGTTGACTGCATCAGCTTTGTGATCATGCAACGGCTCGGCATCAGCCATGCCTTTGCCTTTGATCGTCACTTCGATGAGTACCCTGGGATCATCAGGGTGCCTCGATGAGGTGACGGCTACCGCTCAGGCGCTGCCGCATCTTCGGCACCGTCCTCGGGGTTCGCAGGGAAGATCATCTTGAGAAATGAGCGTGAGGGCCTGGTAGATGCCCAGCCCTTTAAGGGCATGGAGAACAACTTCAGCTAGGATGGAGAGCCGGTAGGCGGTGGACGAGATGATAGAGCTGCACTGGTCGGTCTGGTGGGCTGGCATCGAGAAGCGTTGCTTGACAAGGATGCACAGACCTGTATAAGGTTGCTTCCAAAGTGGAGGGCCGATGAAGCAGAGTTTCTGAAGGCACTCAATCGTCAGGGAGGATCGGCGCGTGGACGATAAGCATGATCCCACAAATTCCGTCGAAGGGGGGAAGGTCGCAGAACCAGAGCCCACGTATCTCCGGCGCATCCAGGAGGACTCGGCGAAGCAGGCCCTCCCGGAGCAGGAGAAGGTCTTTGCCGTCGCCAAGCGGGTCCGAAGTCGGCTCAATAATTTGCCGGACCCGACCCATCCCCCTCTCGGCTTTGTCCCGGGCCGAGGCTTCGATGTCGTCTTTCCGTTCATCCGCCTCCCCGAGCTTCGCCCGACCCTGAACGG
>JACQHM010000304.1 GCA_016199025.1 Candidatus Methylomirabilota bacterium
GGTTCAGCCCCCCAATCGTCGGGGTTGGGGTTCTTGGATCGTAAATATACGTATCAGAGCGTTCGGTCTCTACCGGCGCATCAAGGCTTAAACTGCCGTCGTTCAAGGAATAGGTTGAGTCACTTGGGCCGCTCCTCAGATAGTAGTTCGTGTACTTCGTTCGAGCGAGAGGCCACTCGTGCTCGAAGCGCCAAACGTTCTCGCCCATGACAAAGAGCTTGACCGGCGGCTCTTCCATGATCCCGTTCTCGATCCCCTTCAGCCAGTAATCGAACCAGCGGAGCATCAAGCCGTAGAAATCAGTCTCAGCCTGAGGACCGAAGTCCACATCCCCAACCTGTGTCTTCCCGACGTTCCTGGGGCCGTGCACCCAGGGGCCCATAAGGAGCTTCTGGGAGCGCCTGGCCTGCTCGGTCCTGCCCCGCTGGGTGATCCCTGAGAAGTTCACGAGGGTCCCCCGCTGGAAGATGTCGTACCAGCCCCCCAAGTGATAGATAGGGACATCAATCTGATCATGCTGCCTTACGATGGCAAAGGGCCACCAATAGGGGTCATCGGTCGGATGGGTCAGCCAGTCCTGGTACCAACGAAGTTCCTTAAGCACAGGGACCTCGTTCAAGGGAAGGAAGGTGTAGGTACGATTCCACTGCGGGCGAAGCTTTTCTAGCTCGGCCGTCAACCGGTCCCGGTCGGCCTGGGGGAGACGTTTCACCTGATCCGGGGCCATGAAGGTCAACGCCCAGGCTTGGTTCAAAGCCAACAGGAAGGCCCCTCCCGGGTGGACCCATTCTTCTTGGAGGTCCGAGACGGCCTCCCGGACGAACATGCAGACGAGGTGTGGAGGCCTGGTCGGGGCCAACAGATACTGGGTCATCCCGGTGTATGAGCCGCCGATGGTGCAGATCTTCCCGTTACTCCAGGGTTGGACGGCGGCCCACTCCACCGTGTCGTAGCCATCCTGGGCGTCGGTTTGAAAGGGATAAAAGGCCCCTTCCGAGGCGTACCGGCCCCGGACATCCTGGACGACGACGGCGTAGCCCCGGGCGGCATAGTAGGTCGGGTTGGAGGCAGCCGCACTCACAGGGCCCGTTTTGTCGTAGGGGGTCCGCTCGACGATGACCGGAAAGGGACCCGTTCCTTTGGGAAGGTAAAGGTCGGCCGCCAGCCGGACCCCATCCCGCATGGGGATCATGACGTTCTTCTCAATAGTGTAATCGAACCTTGGCTCCGAGCCCTGGGCGGCCGTCGTCCCGAGGTCTCCTGCCAGAAGCCACACACCAACGATCAGCCCAATACTGAACGTTTTCCAGGATCGTCCTTTGCTCCGCCTCATCATCTCCTCCCTTGGTTGAAGGACCTTCCTGCCATCGAATTGCTCTTCATGTTACCCTATCTGAGCTCATTTGACCAGACCTGCTCCCGTCTCGCAGCTCTATCTGACTTTACACTTGACAAGACTCAAAGGATGTTGCCACAATTAAGAAGTCTTGACAAATGGGCCTTGATGCGAGGGTCCGATGAAGTCCACATTTTCCCCTTTTGAGACCGACCCAGGATTCCAGGAGCCCCTCGGCGGCCACGAGCGGCGCCAGGCGATCCTGGAGCTCCTGGCCGTCCACGGAGGGGCCATTACGGGAACCGAGCTGGCCAAACGGTTTCAGGTCAGCCGGCAATCGATCGTCCAGGACATGGCCATCCTGAGGGCGGGCGGCTCCCAGATCCTCTCCACCCCCCAAGGATATCTCCTCCCGAAGACGAAGAAGTCGGTGCACCAGGCGGTCCTGGCTTCCCGTCATACGTTCGAGGAAACAGAGGAGGAGCTGAACATCTTGGTGGACCTGGGCGTGAAGATTCTGGACGTGATTGTCGAGCATCCGCTCTACGGGGAGCTTCGGGGGTTCCTCATGCTGGAATCGAGGGCTGATGTGAGAGAGTTCATGGAGCGCCTGAAGGAG
Organism: Candidatus Methylomirabilota bacterium; assembly: GCA_016199025.1. GTDB lineage: Bacteria > Methylomirabilota > Methylomirabilia > Methylomirabilales > JACQHM01 > JACQHM01. Next base: position 1,956 of record JACQHM010000304.1, read on the forward strand.
AGCGGGGCGAAGCTCCTCTCCTCCCTGACGGGGGGGGTCCACCTTCATACCGTCGAGGCCTCCCGGCCCGAGCTGATCGAAAAGGCGAAAGAGGAGCTCCGAGTCCGGGGGTTCCTTTTGGAGGAGCAGGAGAAAGGAAGCTGAACCAGGATTTTTTTGGATAGTTGTGTCTTGTCATTTGTCAAGACACGAAGGACCGTTGATGGAAAAGACAAGGCAGGAGTGGCTCAAGCAGACGTTCTTTCGAGGAGAGGCCCTGACCCTGGAGGACCCCCTTTATCTTCGATGGGTCCAGATCTTCACCGAGGGGCTCTTGGAGGCCGACCTCGGCCAAGGGGATCTCACCGTCCAGGCACTCATGTCAGGGAGGGAACAGGGTCGGGCCGAAATGGTTGCCAATGAAGCAGGCATCCTGGCCGGCCTCGATGAGCTCGTGTGGTTCTACAGAAGGCATGGCCTCGCCCTCGAACGGCTGAAGGCCGATGGAGACCTGGTTCACCCCGGCGAGGCGGTCCTCAGGGCTGAAGGAGACTTAAAGACCCTCCTCGCTCTGGAGCGGACGGGCTTGAATCTCTTGCAGCGGATGAGCGGAATCGCAACCTTAACCAGGCGCCTTCAAGAGCGGATCCGCCATCGCTCCCCTACAACCTTCGTCGTCGCCACCCGAAAGACCCCCTGGGGGCTCCTCGACAAGCGGGCTGTTCATCTTGGAGGAGGAGGCACGCATCGCCTGGGCCTCTGGGATACGATCTTGATCAAGAACAATCATCTGAAGGCGCTGGCCTCTTCCGAGGAGGAAGCCGTTCCCCTGGCCGTAAAACGGGCCTGGTCCCATCGTGGACAGGCGGTCTTCATCGAGGTGGAGGTGACCGGGCTTCCAGGGGCGCTGGCCGCCGCCAGGACCTTCCGAGAGCTTCAGAACGGACAGGCCCCTTTTCCCTGTGTCATGATGCTGGACAATGTTACCCCTGAAGATGCCGAACGGATCATCCTTGCCCTGCGGGACCAGGGGCTCTACGACCATGTCCTCATCGAAGCCAGTGGGCGGATCGCCGGTGAGAGCATCGAGGCCTACGCGGCCGCGGGGGTTGATGCCATCTCCGTCGGCGCCTTGACCCACTCTGCAAAGGCCCTGGATCTGCATCAGGTCTTGGAATGAACATGTTGGGACGGGGTTTCCTGATCCTGCCCCGTTGCACCTTGAACCTTGTTCCTTGAACTTTCTTGACTGACCGCTGATGGCTGACGGCTGAACGCTTGCATTATTTGGAGGTAAGGTCAATGGCAATCACTTTGGCGACGATCCCTTTCGAGGAGCGGTACACCCTCCCGCCTATCGAAGCGGTGCCCGATACCCCGGAGGAGATGCGGGAAAAACAGGATAGGATCAGGTGGTTGAAGGTGGAGCGGAAGGCTGTCATCCTGGCCCACAACTACCAGCGGGATGAGGTCCAGGAGGTGGCAGACTTCGTCGGGGACTCTTTGGGGCTCTCCCAGGAGGCGGCAAAGACCGATGCGGAGGTCATCGTCTTCTGCGGCGTCCACTTCATGGCCGAGACGGCCTCGATTCTCTGCCCGGACAAGAAGGTCCTCCTCCCCGATCTCCGGGCCGGCTGCTCGTTAGCCGCCTCGATCACGTTGGACGAACTTCGGACCTGGAAGGCGGCTTATCCCGAGGCGGTCGTCGTGGCCTACATCAACACGACGGCTGAGATCAAGGCCGAAAGCGACTACTGCTGCACCTCAGCGAATGCCAAGAAGGTGATCGCCGCAATCCCCGAGGAGAAGGACATCCTGTTCATCCCGGATAAGTTCCTGGCCTACGTGGTGGCTCAGCAGACCAAACGGAAGAACATCATCGCCTACCCCGGGTCCTGCCACGTGCACAAGAGCATCAAGCCAGAGGATGTGGCGACGATCCTGGAGGAGCACCCCGACATCGAGCTCCTCCTCCACCCCGAGTGTGGCTGCGTCAGCTCCTGCATGGCGAAGGTCTTCGACGGGACCCTTCCCCAGGAGCGGACCTACTTCCTGTCCACCGAGGGGATGGTGCGCCACATCCGGGAATCCTCGGCGAAGGAGTTCGCAGTAGGGACCGAGGTCGGGATCCTCCACCGTCTGAAGAAAGGGCACCCGGACAAGGTCTTCTACCCGGTGAACCCCCAGGCGGTGTGCGCCTTCATGAAGACGATCACTTTGGACAAGGTGCTCCGCTCCCTGGAGTTCCTCAAACCCGAGGTCCGGGTCCCCGAAGAGATCGCCAGGAAGGCCCGACGGGCCATCGATCGGATGCTGGAGTTGGTATGAAGGAAAAGCCCTTAAGGGTCGGGATCGTCGGGATCGGGGCCATCGGCCGGACCCTCGCCAAAGCCCTCGACCGGGGAAAGGTCGCCGCGGTTCTTGTTGCTCTCCATGACAAAGACCGGGCCAAGGCTGAGGCCTTCGCCTCCACCCTTACCCATCGGCCGGCGATCCTTCCATTAGACGAGCTGATCGCTCGATCGGATGTGATCGTCGAGGCGGCCAGCCAGGGGGCTCTCGAGAGGATCGTTCCCAAAGTCCTCGAAGCGAAAAAGGATCTCCTCGTCTTGAGCGTTGGGGGGCTCCTTAGGCATGAGGAGTGGTTCCGCCTGGCTGAAGAGAAGGGCTGCCGGATCCTCGTCCCCTCGGGTGCCATCGCCGGCCTGGACGGGCTGAAAGCCGCCTCCATGGGCGAGGTCTGGTCCGTCACCCTGGTGAGCCGAAAGCCCGTCCACGCCCTTAAAGGGGCCCGGTACGTCGTTGAGAAAGGGATCGATCTGGAGGCCCTCACAGAGGAGACGATCATCTTCGAAGGCCCGGCACGGGAGGCCTGCCAAGCGTTCCCTACCACGGCCAACGTCGCCGCCGCCTTGAGCCTGGCCGGGATCAGGGCCGAGAAGACCCGGGTCAAGGTCGTGGCGGTTCCGGGCGGCTCCCGGAACCTGCACGAGATCACAGTCGAGGGTGAATTTGGACGCCTCCAGATCTCTGTGGAGAACATCCCCTCCGAGGAGAACCCCAAGACGTCGAAGCTGGCCTCTCTCTCCGCCCTGGCGACCCTTGACGGGCTTGCCCGTTCCCTTCGGATCGGCACCTGAAGGGCTCCTTTGAGGCATCCCCCCTCCACGCGTCCCTGGCTCACTTCAGCCCATTGGTCCGTAAAAACCATCCTTAGGCGCCTTTCCAGTTTGGGGTGGCTCGGCTCGGATGTCAGGCCTTTTTGTTTGACAACCCAATCCCTCTGTGCTAGTGTTTCTCTCCAGTATTGTTCCCTTCCCCACCCCGCATCTCCTAGTCAAAGGCTCCACGTTCGACGTTTCTAGCATGAACCCTTCACGGTTCACAAGGGAGGAGTCATGAAAGGCAAGGCGGCTGTCTTCACCCAGATCGAAAAACCTTTGGAGATCCGAGAGTTCCCGCTTCCCGATGTGGAGCCGGATGCGATTCTTGTGAAGATCGGCTTGGCGAACATCTGCGGCTCTGACATCCACTTCTGGCGGGGAAGGGGGCCGGGGCTCAAGGGAGGCATGCCGATCATCCTCGGCCACGAGATGCTCGGACGGATCGAGAAACTCGGGAAGAACGTCAAGACGGACTACATGGGCCATCCCTTACGAGAGGGTGATCGGATCATCTATTCGTATTTTCGGCCTTGTGGCCAATGCTGGAGCTGTTTAAGCGGTGAGGCCGCCTGCCCGTATCGGATCAAGCACTGGATCGGCATCCCCTGTGATGAGTCCCCCTACTTCAACGGGGCCTTCGCCGACTACTATTATGTCCGTCCGGGGCAGTGGGTCTTCAAAGTCCCCGATGAGCTGCCCGACGAGGTTGTCTCCCCGGTGAACTGCGCCACGGCCCAGGTCGTTTATGGCCTCCACAAGGTGGGCATCACGCTGGGAGACACCGTGGTGATCCAGGGGGCGGGGGGACTCGGCCTGTACGCGGTGGCCGTTGCCCGAGAGATGGGGGCAGCACAGATCATCGCGGTGGATACAATCAAGGAGCGGCTGGAGCTGGCTAAAGAGTTCGGAGCCGATGTCATCCTGGATGCCTCCACTACCGAGGGACAGGATCGGACCAAGAGGGTTCAGGATCTCACCGGAGGGACCGGGGCCGACGTGGTGGCCGAGTTCGCCGGTTCCCCCCAGGTGATCGACGAGGGAACCCAGATGCTCCGGTTCGGGGGGCGCTACCTCTGGATCGGTAACATCAACATCGGTCTGAAAGGGGAGATCGATCCCGCCCAATACGTCCGGGGGACCAGGACGATCTACGGGGTCGTGGCCTACCAGGCCTGGGTCCTTCCCCGGACCCTCGACTTCCTCAGGCGGACCTTAAAGAAATACCCGTATGCTAAGCTGATCTCCCACAAGTTCCCCTTGGCAGAGGTGAACAAGGCCATGGAGGTGGCCATGGAGAGAAAGGCCTACCGGGTGGCGCTCCTGCCCGGCTAACGGTTCTCTGTTTCCTTGGCTCAGCCGTTCAGGGAGGAGGGGACGATGGCGGATCAGAAAGATGAGCGGAGAGAAGCAGGGCAAGGCTTCACACGACGGGAATTCATAAAAGCCGCAGGGGCCGTGGGCGCGGGTGCCTTCATGGGGGGGACCTTCCTGCGACTGGCCTCAGCCCAAGCCACCCCCATCAGGATCGGGTACATCACTCCACGGACGGGGTTCTTAGGCCAGATCGGAGAGTACGGCGTGATGGGGGCCGAGCTAGCCATCGACGAGGCCAACGCCCGCGGTGGGGTCTTGAAGAGGAAGGTTGAGGTGATCACCGAGGACTCGCCCAACCCCGGCGTGGCCGTGACCAAAGCCACCAAGCTCATCGAGCGGGACCAGGTGAGCGCCCTCGTCGGCGAGATCAGCAGCGCGTCAGGGCTGGCCATCAGCGAGATTGCCCAGCGCTACAAGCTCCTCTACATGAACACCGGCTGGAACAGCGACGAGGGGAGGGGGGCCCGGTGCCAGCGCTATACCTTCCACGTCGAGTGTAACAACACCATGTTCGTCAAGACCATCGGCCGCTGGCTCGTTCGGGAGCGGAAGATTAAACGGTGGTATTTCCTGACCGCCGACTACGCCTTCGGCCATGACCTCTACCGGGTCTCCAGCCAGTTCCTGAAGGCGCATGGCGGGGAGAACCTGGGGAATGACATGGTCCCCACGGGAACCCTGGACTACAGCACCTATATCCTGAAGCTTAGGACAGTGAAACCTGACCTCGTCTTCCTCAATCTGGCCGGCGTCGATCAGACCACGTTCTTAAAGCAATACAGCGAGTTCGGCGCCCCCTTCGAGCTGGCCGGCGGCGTCATGGACATCGTTCCTTTCTGGGCGGCCGGGGGTGGGGCGCTCTCGGGGGTCTGGCAGACCGAATGGTACTACAAGGTGACCGCGCCAGGCTCTCCAGAGTTCACGGCCCGGTTCACCAGGCGGTACGGCAAACCCCCTGACAACCAGGCCTGGCAGGACTACACGGCCTTTAGAATCATCTTCGAGTCGATGGAGAAGGCAAAGAGCACGAACGGCCGGGATCTGGTCCGGTATCTGGAGGAGGGGGCCCGCTTCGACATCCTGAAAGGGCGGCTGGCCTGGTTCAGGGACTGGGATCACCAGTTGGTCCAGCCCATGTATATCGTCCGGGTGAAGGACAAGAGTCGGATGAAGGACAGATGGGACATCTTCGAGGTCCTCGAAGAGGTCCCCGGCAAGAACGAGTCCCTGGACCTGATCCTCCCCACCAAGGAGGAGAACCCCTGTAAGCTCCCCTCCATCTAAACAAGCTGGTTTCTTCCGGCTAGCTCAGGGGCCACGTCACGCGAGGGAAGTCCTTGGAAAGAGGGCCGGGAGGTTTTCATTCCCGGCCCTCTTTTTCTGCCCCACATCAGGGTGGGGATGGCCTCGGAGCAGAGAGGGTGCTATAATACGCCACAAAGAGAGCCCAAGGAAGCAAGAGAGGCCAGGCGATGGCGAGGTGA
>JACQHM010000037.1 GCA_016199025.1 Candidatus Methylomirabilota bacterium
GCCCCCAAGACAGTGGGTGCTAGGTCTGGCGAGGCGAGTGGTCCTGGGGGGCCTCCTGTCGTGGCCCCCTTGAGCTCAGAAGGTGGAGGGGGCGGTCCTCGTGGACAGTCTGGGGACATCTTCTCGAAGGAACTACTCCCAGGCCAAGGGACCCTGGGTGACTTCGGCGGTCCCCAGGATGTGAGGATCCCGGAGCGGTTCCTCAAGGCTGGTAGGGGTCCCGGTGAGGGAACCCGTCCAGGGGTTGGGCTCATTGATACGAGCGATCCCGACTTCACCGAGTATTTCGAGACCATTAAGAAGCGGGTCTACACAGCCTGGAAGTACCCAAAAGGAGTCCGAGGGGAGCATAAGGTTTCCCTTCGGTTTCACCTCGACCAAGCCGGAGGTGTCCGCAATGTCAAGGTGGTGGACTCCACCAATCAGACATTGAACGAGAGCGCCGTCCAGGCCATGGAGCGGGCCTCGCCCTTTCCTCCGATCCCTGAGAAGTTCAAGAAGCTGGTCGGTGAGCCCTTAGTCCTCATCTTCACCGTCATCATCCAATGAATCTTCATGACGTCAGGGGGGTGAAGTTGATGGTGAAACGAATCATCTTCTACGGCTTTCTCCTCGTCGGGGCCTTCAGCCTCTTCCCGCCTTCCGTCCTGCCCCAGCCAAAACCGAAGCCGAAGATCGTTGTCTTCTATGATGACAAGGGCCAGATCGCCCGGCAGGAGGCCGATACCAACGAAGATGGCAAGGTGGACATCTGGACCTACTACGAGGACGGGCAGGTCACTCGGCAAGAAGAGGATCGGGACTTTGACGGCAAGCCCGAGGTCTGGTTCTACTTCCTGGCCGGGAAGCTGGATAAGCAGGCCATCGATTCGAACAAGGATGGGGAGCCCGATGTCTGGTATTTCTTCGACACCGCAGGGCAGGTCGCCAGGATCTGGAAAGATACCGACTTCAATAAAAAGGTCGACCTCTGGGCCTACTACGAGATCGGGAAGCCGGTCCGGTCGGAGCAGGACTTAAACGGCGATGGGAAGCCGGATCGCTTCGTCTACTTCAAGGAAGGAAAGATCGACCGGTCTGAAGAGGCGCTCAAGCGGGATGGGAGGATCTCCCTCTGGTCCTATTACAACGCTGAGGGGGAACTCGTCCGGGAGGAGGAGGATACCAAGGGGATCGGACGCCCGACGGTCATCTCCTATTATGAGAGGGAGAAGTTGGTCAGAAAGGAGGAGGATACGAAAGGGGTCGGGCGGATCGATGTGTGGTCCTACTATGATCAGGAGGGGAACCTGATCAAGAAGGACGCAGACCGGGATGGGGATGGGAAGCCGGAGGTCTGGGCAACGTATGAGCATGGGGAGCTGGTGAAGCAGGAGGAAGACCCGGGGAAAACGGGGAAGCCCACCGTGGCGTATTTCTTCAGCCAGGGGAAGTTGATCAGGAAAGAGGAGGACTCCAAGGGTTGGGGAAGGCCGGAGGTGATCGAGTACTACGAGGCCGATCAGATCGTGAAGCGAGAGGAGTTTGCCAGTCGCGAGGGAAGGCTTGCCTCCGTCACCTCCTATAAAGGTGGGAAGACCGAGAAGAGGGAGGTCTCGACCAAAGGCGATGGTCGGTTGGACCTGACCGAGCTGTATGAGAACGGTCAGTTGGCGAAGAGTCTGGCCGATACCAACGGCGATGGGAAACCTGATGTGTGGATCTATTACAAGGATAGCGAGAAGGTGGTCCAGGAGGAGGATCTGGACTTCGATGGCCTGGTGGATGTCCGGTACCGCTTCGAGGGCGGACGACTGGCCGCCAAGGAGGTCCTGAGAGAACAGTAGGGGTGGAGGGATGTCGATGGGCAGAGGAAAGGAAGGCTCTCCGTTCTGGGCCTTGGTCCTCTGCAGCGCCTTGATGGCTTCCGGGTGTGCCACGACCAGTGCCGGGACCGGGACCGGAGCTGGGGCTGGCTCGGGGAGCGGCACGGTTGGCGTTGGCATGGGAGCCGGGACTGGAGGGGTCCGAACCGGCGTCGGCGTGAGCAGCGGCTCGGGTAACACCGTCTTAGCCTCGACCCTTTTCGGGGCCGCGATAGGAGGGGCAGCAGGCCCCATCGGCCTCGGCGTCGGGGCCCTGGCCGGTTTGGCCTACGGGCTCCATGAGCAGAAACGGCAGGAGAAGTTAGCCAAGGCCGAGCTGGACCGCCAGAAGCAGATCGACGAGGACCTGAAGCGCCAGATTGAGGAACGGAGAAAGGCCGAGCCGTCTCAAGGCCCCTCCTCCGTTCCTCCGCAGCAAGTGGCCCAAGTTTCGTCCGGCGGGACGGGGATCATCGTGGTGGAGGACCATCGGGCGGAGGAGGTCCGTCAGGAGTCCTTTCAGGGAGGAGGTCTCTCGTCCGGCGGGACGGGGATCATCGTGGTGGAGGACCATCGGGCTGAGGAGCTTAAGCAGGGGTCCTTCTCGGGATCGGGAAGCCCGTCATCAGTGGGCGGGACGGGGATCATCGTGGTGGAGGACCATCGGGCCGAAGAGTTGGGGGGGACCTCCCCACCCTCACAAACCTTGGCGGGGGTGAAACCTTCAGAGCGTCAGGGGGTCGAACAAGGTGGCGCAGAGGAAGCCCATGTGCGGTTGAAGGCCCTCGAGGCTGAAATCGAAGCCGAGCTTCAGAAGCAGAAGGAGCTGTTGGCCAGGATCAAACAGACAGGGAAAGAGGGGACCATTCCCCCATCCTCATCTCCCTCTCCCCGGGGAATGGAGCCGGGGAAACCCGCGAAGGAGGTGACGGAGGAGGAGGGCTTCAAGGTCTTCTACCAGGAGGGAACGCTCGTCAGGAAGGAGAAGGACCAGAACGGCGACGACCGGCCCGACTTGGTTCTGTCTTACGAGGAGGGGCGTCTGGTCCGACAAGAAGAGGACACCAACTATGATGGCAGGATGGACGCCTGGTCGTTCTACGAGGGAGGGAAGCTTCAGAGGAAGGAGGCTGACACTGATGGGGACGGGCAGGTCGATTTCTGGGCCTTCTATGACGGGCAGGGAGAGGTGATCCGGACAGAGGCAGACACCGATCGGGACGGGAAGAGGGACCTGGTCAGCATCTATGCCAGGGGCGAGCTGCTCCGGGAGGAGCGATACGACGGAGAGAGGGAACAGCCCCGGTCTGTGGTCTTCTATGAGGGAGGGAAGCCGGTCCGCAAGGAGGAGGATACAGGCGGCGGTGGCCGGATGGATCGGACGACGTTCTTCGACGAACAAGGCCGGACGATCAAGGTTGCCCAGGATCCTTCGGGGAAGGGCATCCCTACGTTCTTTTCCTCCTACGATCCTGCCACCGGGTCCCTCCTTCGGGAAGAGGAGGATCTCGACGGGGATGGCCAGGTGGATGTGATTTCCTATTATGAAGGGGGAAAGCTCGTCCGTCGGGAGTTTTTGGGCCTGGAGGAGGGCCCCGAACAGGAGGTCAGGACACCCCGATGAGGAAGCCTCGCCTTCTCCTCTTGCTGGGCCTTCTGTCCTTCCTTGGGCGACCAATCTCTGGTGCCTCGGAGACCAAGGTCGAGGTGGCCATCACGTCCCCGCCGCAGGGGACCGTCGTCCACGAGACGGCTCAGGTCCGGATCGAAGGGTACGCCCAGCTCCTCAGGGAGCACGCCCTCCAGCAGTACGACATCATGCTGATCATCGATGTCTCGGGAAGCACCGGGGCCCCCTCAGGGGTGGATGTGAACTCGAACAGGGTCACAGGGGGGGGCGTAGGGGGTCCGATCATGAGGAGCCCCTTGGGGCGGACGATCTTTTCCCCCTCCGATCCCGGGGACTCCATCCTCGCAGCAGAGGTGGTCGCGGCCGAGAGGCTTCTGGACAAGCTCGATCCCCGCATCGCCCGTGTGGGGATCGTCGCCTTCTCAGGCTCCTACAATCGCCTGACCGGTCTCCCCATTCCGGGAGCGCCCAGTGCGGTCCTGGAGCAGCCCTTGACCTCGAACTATGACCTGGTCCGGATGGCCCTCAGGAAGATCCTCCAACAAGGTCCGAACGGCGGAACGGATATGGCCGCTGGGGTCCGGCTGGCGATCCGAGAGCTGGCAGGTCTCCAGGGGCATGTGAGCCTCCCCAATCCGGGAAGCAAGAAGGTGGCCGTCCTCTTGACCGATGGCTTTCCCACCCTCCCCTTCGGCCGGGTGAACACCATGGACCCCGAGGACATCGAGGTGGCGATCAACGCCGCCAAGGTCGCCGCCAAAGGGGATATTCCCATCCATACCTTCGCATTAGGGCCTGAGGCCCTTTCGGCCCCTCTGGCCTGCACCGAAATCGCCCGGGTGTCGAGGGGAACCTTCACCCCCCTCCAGAACCCTGGTGAGGTGATCGACATCCTGCCCAAGACCTCTTTTGCCGAGCTGGACCTCGTCTCCGTCCAGAACGAGACGACAGGGGAGCTGGCCCGCGATCTGGTCGTTAACCCTGATGGCCGCTTCCACGCCGAAGTTCCCCTCACCAGAGGGGTTAATCAAATTGTCGTCAACATCCTGGCCACCGATGGGACCAAGGGCTTGGCCTCGGTCCTCGTCCATTACCTCGTCGGAGAATCTCTGGAGCTGGAGCTCGCCCGTCAGCGGGAGGAGTTGAAGCTCCAGTTGGAGCGGCTCAAGGAGCGAACGGAAGCGCTGGAGCTGGAGCTGAAGCGTCAGGAGAAACAGAAGGCGGAGGAAGAGGGAAAGAAGGCCCTAGAATTGGAGATCAAAAAAGCCGAAGAAGAACAGAAGGTGTTGGAGTTAGAGATCAGAAAGGCCGACGACGAACCCCCACGGTAAAGTAAGCGTTCAGCCATCAGCCATCAGCCATCAGCCAAAAAAAGTGCAAGAGTGGAGAGGAGGGATTTTGTTGAACAGAAAAACCTGGGCCGCTTTGATCCTCGCGGGGGGGCTCTTGATATTCGCGCGGCATGCGTCTTGGGCGGCCGATCCCCCGGTTGCGGTGAGCCCTGAGGTGACGCAAGGGTTGATCAGGGGGAAGGGAGACACCCTTTTGAGCCTCTACTTGAAGGGGGGGCCCGTCATGCACGTCATCACCCTCTGTTCCATCCTCGCCCTGGCCGTCGTCCTCGAACGCCTCATCTCCTTGCGAAAAGGAAGGATCATCTCCCCCACATTCCTGGAGGAGATCAGGAGGCACTGGTACCGCCGTGAGGTCCAGGAGGCTATGGCCGTCTGCAAGGAGCATAACATCGCCCTCTCCAGGATCCTCCGGGCGGGGCTGCTCCGGTTCGACCTGGGGCTTGAGGAGATCGAGCGGGCCATCGAGGACGCGGGGCGGAGAGAGGCGACGCTCCTGAACAAGAACTTGGGCCTTTTGAACTTCCTCTCCCAGATGGCCCCTTTGCTGGGGCTCTTCGGGACGGTCCTGGGGATGACCCAGTCCTTCGACGCCATCGCCCGATATGGCCGGGAGGGGAACATCGAGTTGGTGGCCTCCGGGATCGCAGTGGCCCTCCTCACCACCGTCTGGGGCCTCATGGTCGGGATCCCGGCTCTGGGGGCCTATTACTATCTCCGCCGGAAGATCGAGCTTCGGGTCTTCGAGATGGAGGAGGTCGTTGTCAGGCTCCTCGAAGATCTTTCCTCCCAGAGGGAAGGGAGACCGGTGGTCAAAGAAGTGCCCAAAGAGGAGCGGGAGGAGATCCGCGAGCCCATCCCGGTTGAGGAGCCTCATAAGGAGCGGGTCTTCGGCGGGGTCAGGAGCTACGAGAGGCCCCTCTAACCCAGCCGTCAGCCATCAGCCGTCAGCGGTCAGCCCAAAAC
>JACQHM010000038.1 GCA_016199025.1 Candidatus Methylomirabilota bacterium
GGACCGAGGTGTCCAGATACAGCTTCGGCTTTACCATCGCCGGGCAGTCCTGCTAATCAACTCCTCTCTTCCCAGAAGCGGCAAAAGGCAATGGCGGATAACGTCAGCGGTGACCCGCGGCCGCCGCGGGCGGACGCCGGGTCGACCGCGCGGTTAGGCCTTGGGACGGGGCGAGACGACCTTTTTGAGAATCTTGTCCCATCGGTCCCGACACCGAGTAATCATGGACGGCTTGACGTTGAGCCCTGACCAGCCGTCACTGTAAGTGATTCGGTGCTGTGCATCCACTGTGATTTCTGGGTACCGATGCTGTTCCGCCGTTACGAGCGCCACCCAGTCTTTGAGTGACGCGATGTAGAAGTCAGGACGGTCGCCTTCATCCTTTCCTTGGAAATCAACGAACACAAGGAACTCGTTACTCCGGTAGATCCCTGCGACTTGAGGCCATTCCGCGGTCTGCTTCGACTTGACTTGAACGCGTGCTAGTTGTCGGTCGGTCTCGATAAGCAGATCCGTCCGCTTTCGGTTGCCAAGAGTCAATTGGCAATACACGCCCCGTCTGCACAGTTCACTAGCGACGGCGAACTCCCCGGCGAGGCTAAGTGTTTCCTTCGAGACCTTCATTTCCATAGGCAGTGCGTCCTCCCTGAAGGCTAACGACCATGATCACCCGCGACGGGCGTCCAAGCCCCGGTGACCATCTGGGGATTACCGGACAGGTGTGCTACCCTCGCCTGGCACTAAGATCAGGCCCTTCGACCCTTTAGTACGTCAAGAATTTTTGAGAGCCATGGAGGAACAGGCTTGGGTCCCCAACTCTTGGAGACAATTCTCCACAATTTATCAGCCTTGCCTACAAAGAACTCAATCGTTGAGAGAGGAATCCGAACGCGATTCTTGCTCATGACTCGCCCTCCGTGAAGGCGGACAAACGAAATACGGTGGTCCCTGAACGGACTCGACACCCTCCAAGGACTTTCGTAAGTGCCGTGGCCTAACGCCCGGCATGACCCGCCAGTATAAGTGCCGCGCAGGACGCGCGGCACTTACTGATCGGCGTCCATGCCGTGGTTATGACCTTTCCGGATGGGGGGACCGCCTAAGCCAATGGACCTCCTCACCTCTTCTGATCCGACTTCTTCTTCATCTCGTCGATCTGCTTCGGGGAGTACACCGTGCCCTTGTCCTTGTCGGCAACACGACCACCACCAACGCGGTTATCGTAGGGCTTGTTCTTGTTCTTCTCTTTCGCCATGGCCTTATCCTCCAGTCTTGCTGATTCAACTCCACATCGTAGGCATAAGCCTCACCGGCACGCTCTGCTGTGCTACGCCATAGGCAGCCCTCCTCATCATAACTCCCGGAACCGAATCATCATGATTCCCCATGTCGGGGACGCGGGCCTCACGGCCTGTATGGGAAGACGAAGAGCGCGACAGAGGTTGCCGAACATGCGCGCCGAATCGTCTCCAGATACGGCCCCAGTTGTGGAACCTCGGATATGGGCTCTGTTACATACACCAGGCGGCACACTTGTGCCTGGGCAAGTTGCTCCCCAACCTTCTTGGCGTGAGCTTCGACCTCCGGATCCTGAAGAAGGTGGTCGTAATCAGGGATTGGGTGGGTGGCTGTCACCAGGCCGAACTTACCTGAAAGGATGAAGAAACCTGCCCGGAGCGCCAGGGCGGCGGTGTGAACGTGGGTGATGCGTTCGCTCTTGTACCGGAGAATCGCGGGCATCTCGCCGGGGTCGTGACGCTTCTCCTTGGAGCAGTACGTGCACAGTGCGTCCATTGCATTCCACCAGGCATAACTACGGCATTGGCGATGGAGTGCGGATAAACCTCCAAGATAGCTGGTTATCCGTAGTGCGGCTAACCCGCTAATTAGGCTGGTTAGACGACAGTATGCGCATATCCCTGACTATAACTCTCTCGGCTGCTGGACCCCAAAACCCAAAAGCCCTCTGGGCATAAACCACCCCACAGGGCTTTACAGGTCCTACAACACTCAGATAGGAAGCTTCTACTACCGTTAACCCCACTGGCATGACCCCTCCTCGGCGTGGGGTGCTCAATTCAGATCAGATGTTCCCCTTCTACTCCCCCCCAAGATCCCGTGTCAAGAAAAATAAAAATGGAGGGAGTTATCCACCGAAAACGTCAAGAAGATCCACTACAAAGGGATGAAGGGTAGCCGCCACTGGCGCCCCTGGCGTCTAGCCCTGTGGCAGGCGGTGGCTCGGGGGGTTGTCCGCATGAAAGTGTCAGGAGGTCAGGGTGATTCTGTTCTTGACATCTAGTGCAGAAATGTGCAACTCTTCCAGAAAACGCTCAGAAAGGGGCGAACGATGGAAAGGCAAGGACAGCAGGCGAGCGCCATCGAGCAGATCCTGGAAGGGTTAAACGAGGAGCAGCGGAAGGCGGTGACCCACGGGGAGGGGCCCCTGTTGATCATCGCGGGGGCGGGGACAGGGAAGACCGCCGTCATCACCCGAAGGATCGCCTATCTGATCGCCACAAAACAGGCCATGCCTGAGGAGATCCTGGCGCTCACCTTCACCGAGAAGGCGGCCGCGGAGATGGCTGAGCGGGTGGACATCCTGGTCCCCTACGGTTTCGCCGATGTCTGGATCTCGACCTTCCATGCCTTTGGCGATCGGGTCTTAAAGGAGAACGCCCTGACCTTGGGCCTTCCACCGGACTACCAGCTCCTTACGGCGGCGGAGCAGGTCATCTTCATGCGGGAGCACCTCTTCGAATTCCTCCTGGACTACTACCGTCCGCTGGGCAATCCCCTGAAGAACCTGAAAGGGATCATTACTTTGATCAGCCGGGCCAAGGACGAGGACGTGACGCCCGAGGAGTACCTGGCCTTCGCCGAAAGGCTTGTGAAAGAGGCGGAGGCCCACCCAGAGGATCAAGCCCTTCAGGAGCGGGTCAGGCAGCAGAGGGAGCTGGCCCTGACCTATCAGAAATACCAGGAGCTTCTTCACACCAAAGGGAAGCTGGACTTCGGCGATCTGATCACCCTGACCTTGAAGCTCTTTCGGGAGCATCCCCTGGCCTTACGGCGCTCTCAGGAGCGGTTCCGCTACATCTTGGTCGATGAGTTCCAGGATACGAATTTTGCCCAGCTCCAACTGGTGAAGCTCCTGGCGGCCAGGCATCGAAACCTGACTGTCGTGGGCGACGACGACCAGTCGATCTTCCGGTTCCGGGGGGCGGCCTTTTCGAACATCCTGGCATTCCTCAAAGAGTATCCTGATGCTAAGCAGGTCATCCTGTTCGAGAACTACCGCTCAACGCAGAAGATCCTGGATGCGGCCTACTGCCTGATCCAGCAGAACAACCCGGACCGGCTGGAGGTCGAAACAGGGGTAAATAAGCGCTTGATCGCGAAGAACGGGGATGGCCCTCCGATCCACTATAAGGTCTTCCAGACCTACGAGGACGAGGCTGACTGGGTCGCCGAGCAGATCGCCGGGAAGCCGGCCTCGAAACAGTATACCCATAAAGACTTCGCCATCCTGGTCCGGCGGAACGCAGACGCGGATCCTTTCATCCGGTCGTTGAACATGAAAGGGATCCCCTGGAGGTTCTCGGGGGCCCGGGGCCTCTACAGCCGGGAAGAGATCCGGACGGTGATCGCCTTGCTTCGGGCCCTGGCCGATCCTTTCGATTCGAGGAACCTCTACCAGTTGGCCGCCTCCGAGATCTATCGGATGCCGGCCTTTGATCTCACCATCTTAAACGCCTACGCGGCCAGGAAGCACCGGAGCCTCTACGAGGTCTTCAAGCAGCTTGAAAAAGGAGAAATGGAGGATGCCCCGGAGCTGGCCAACATCTCGGAAGGGGGACGGGTGGCAGCCGCCCAACTGGTCGCGGACCTGGACCGCTCCCTCGAGAAGGCTGTCCAGGAACCGACAGGAAGTGTCCTCTATGAGTACCTGATGGAGTGGCCGGGCTACGCCAAGCGGCTCGTCCAGTCCTCCTCGTATCTGGATCATCAGAAGGTCGCGAACATCGCCAAGTTCTTCGAGATCGTCCGGCGGTTCGGGGAGATTGCGCCCTACGATCGGGTGACCCACTTCGTCCTGCACCTGGACCAGTTGATCGAGGCCGGCGACGACCCGGCCACGGCCGAGGCTGATGCCGATGAGGATGCGGTGAACGTCCTGACCCTTCACAAGGCGAAAGGCCTGGAGTTTGAGGTCGTCTTCCTGTTGGGCCTTGTCCACAACCGCTTTCCCTCGCCGGACCGGGGCGATCCGATCCCCCTCCCCGATGAGCTGATCAAGGAGATCCTCCCGAAAGGGGACTTTCATCTGGAGGAGGAGCGGCGCCTCTTCTATGTGGGGATGACCCGGGCCAAGCGGGAGCTGTATCTCACGCGGGCCAGGGACTACGGCACGAAGCGGGAGTGGCGGCCGAGCCAGTTCATCCTGGAGGCCCTGGATCTTCAAAAGCTTCCCGAGGAGCCTGTCAAGGCATCGGATCTCGCCGCCATCGGCCGGAGTGCCCCGCTTCCGAACCCGGCCGACGGTGGAAACTATGCCATCCCCGACGATCAACCGTTAGAGCTTTCCCACTATAAGATCGACGATTATCTCACCTGTCCCTTGAAGTACTGGTTCACCCATATCCAGCGGATGGAACGGATCCTCCGGCGCCACCACACCGTCATCTACGGCTCGGCCATCCACCAGGCCGTCCGGGAGTACAACCTCCGGAAAAACCGGGGGGAGCCGATGAGCCTGGAGGAGCTGCACACCGTCTTCGAACGATCCTGGATCAACGAGGGGTTCCTCTCCAGGGCCCACGAAGAGCAGAGGCTTCAGGCCGGGAAGGAGGCCCTCACCCGCTTCTACGAGCACGCCGAGGCCTCACCGGCTGTGCCGACCTACGTCGAGCGGAAGTTCCGGTTCCGGTTCGGGACTGACTGGGTCATCGGCTACTGGGACCGGGTGGATGAGCGGGAGGATGAGGTCGTCATCATTGACTACAAGTCCTCGGAGGTCCGGGAACAGAAGAAGGCCGACGAGGAGACAAGGCAGAGCCTCCAACTGGCGATCTACGCCATCGCGTATCGTGAGCGGTTCGAGAAGCTCCCCGACCGGGTAGAGTTGCATTTCTTGACCCCCTGGGATGTCCTGATCGGCCGGGCCGTCAAGAAGGCGAAAGACCTGGAGAAGACCATCGAGAAGATCACGGAGGCGGCTTCAGGGATCCGCTCCGGCCAGTTCCCGGCGAACCCTAGCGAGTGGACCTGCCGCTTCTGCGCCTATAACAGCATCTGTCCTGCCACCGCCTACCGGGAGATTGAGGCATTGTGAAAAAGCCATCCTTACCCCCCCCCAGCCCCACCC
>JACQHM010000001.1 GCA_016199025.1 Candidatus Methylomirabilota bacterium
ATAGCTAATCCATCACATATCGAACATCGAAGATCGAACACCGAGGATCGAAATGGTCCCGTTAAAGGCGTACTTGATCCTGGCGGCGTTTCTGTTCGCGGTGGGAGCCGCAGGGGTAGCCACGAGACGGAACGTCTTGATCATCTTCATGTCCGTGGAGCTCATGCTCTCTGCTGTGAACCTCACCTTCGTTGCCTTCTCACGATTCCTGGGTTCCATGGATGGTCAGATCTTCGTCTTCTTCGTCATGACCGTGGCGGCGGCGGAGGTGGCTGTTGGCTTGGCCATTATCGTGGCCCTATACAGAAACAAAGAGACGGTCAACGTGGATGAGATCAATCTCCTGAAGTGGTGATATCAGGTCTTCACCCAAGACCTAAGACCCAAATCCGGGAACGGAGATGCTTGATCACCTTTGGTTGATCCTGTTCTTCCCCTTGGCGGGTGCGCTCTTGAACGGCCTGGCGGGCCGGCGCCTTGGCAAGAAATCTGTTTCCTTTACAGCCTGCGCCGCCGTGGGCCTTAGCTTCCTGGCCTCTTCTAAGGGTGCCCTCGACCTCTGGAAGCTCCCTCCCGAGGGGCGTTCGGTGGAGCAGGCCCTCTTCACCTGGATTGACTCCGGGGCCTTTCGGGCCGAAGCGGGCTTCCAGCTTGATCCCCTCTCCGCCATCATGATCCTCGTCGTCTCAGGGGTGAGCTTCCTCATCCATATCTATTCCATCGGCTACATGCACGAGGACCGGGACTTCTCCCGCTACTTCGCGTTCTTGAATCTCTTTGTCTTCTCCATGCTCCTCCTGGTCCTGGCCAACAACCTCCTCTTGCTCTATGTCGGCTGGGAGGGGGTGGGCCTCTGTTCCTATCTCTTAATCGGGTTCTGGTTCGAGAGACGGGCTGCCGCCGCGGCGGCAACCAAGGCCTTCATTGTGAACCGGATCGGGGACTTCGGTTTTGCCATCGGGATCCTCTTGCTCTTCTTCACCTTCGGCACCCTGGACCACACCGAGATCTTTCAACGGGCCCCCGAGAAGCTCCAGGGAGGGGGAATGATGGCCACGGCCATCACCCTCCTCCTGTTCGTGGGGGCTACGGGGAAGTCGGCCCAGCTCCCCCTGTACGTCTGGCTGCCCGACGCCATGGAAGGCCCCACACCGGTCTCCGCCTTGATCCACGCGGCCACGATGGTCACGGCCGGTGTCTACATGGTGGCCCGGTTCCACGTCCTTTATGAACTCGCCCCATTCTCGCTTTCCGTCGTTGCCATTCTGGGGGCCTTGACGGCGATCTTTGCCGCCTCCATTGGCCTCGTCCAGAATGACATGAAGAGGGTCATGGCCTATTCCACGATCAGCCAATTAGGGTACATGTTCTTAGGCTGCGGCGTTGGAGCCTTTGCCGCCGCCATCTTCCATCTCATGACCCACGCCTTCTTCAAGGCCCTCCTGTTCCTTGGGGCCGGGAGCGTCATGCACGCCCTTTCTGGCGAGACCGATCTCAGGAGGATGGGAGCCCTAAAGGAGCGTATGCTCGTCACCTTCTGGACGATGGCCCTCGGCTGTGCCACCTTGGCCGGGATGCCACCTCTCAGTGCCTTCTTCAGCAAGGATGAGATCCTCTGGAGGGCCTGGTCGAGCCCCTACGGCCACCCGCTCCTCTGGTTTGTCGGCGTCGCCACGGCAGGCCTCACGGCCTTTTACGCCTTCCGGGTCCTCTTCGTGGCCTTCCTAGGCCCTCCCCGGATCGACGGGAAGGTTGCCCAGCATCTCCACGAGTCTCCCAAGGTCATGACCGTCCCGATGGTCGTCCTGGCGGTCCTCTCGGTCGTGGGAGGCTCCATCGGTGTCCCGGCTGTTTTCGGAGGGGGGAACCAGTTCGAGGCCTTCCTCGCCTCCGTCTTCGGGGCACAAAGGGCAGGGGGGGCGGAGGTGGCCCATGGCTCGGCAGGATTGGAGCTTTTTCTCATGGCCGTCTCGACCTTCGTCGCCCTGGGAGGAATCTGGACAGCTTACCGGTTCTATGTCAGGGATCCGGAGCTCCCCTGGCGGACAGCGGCCAGGTTCCGGAAGACCTACGACCTGCTCTTGAACAAGTACTACGTGGATGAACTCTATGATCTCTTCATCGTGGAGCCGCTCCGAAAGGGGGCGGTCTTCCTCTGGAAGGCCTTCGACATCCAGGTCGTGGATCGGCTCGTCAACGGGATTGCCTCCCTGGTGGCCGAGGGGAGTCTGGTCCTTCGGAGGTTTCAAACGGGGCTGGTCCCGAACTATGTCCTCTTCATCTTGGTTGGGGTGGTGGCCGTCGTGGGCTACCTAGCCTTCGGCCGCTGAAGGAGATAGGGATCAAGGATCGGTGGTCAGCGAAATGGATCTTCCCATCCTTTCCATAATTACCTTCCTCCCTCTCCTGGGGGCCTTCATCCTCCTCTTCGTCGAGAGGAGGCGGGAGGCTTTTATCAAGGGGTTAGCCTTTGTCGTCTCCTTGGTGGGCTTCCTCCTCTCCCTCCACCTCTTCGCCGCCTTTAGGGCCGATACGCCGGAACTTCAGTTCGTCGAGAAGGTTCCATGGGTAGAAGGGTTGGGGGTGAGCTACTTCCTGGGGATTGACGGCTTGAGCCTGTTTCTCGTCCTCCTTACTACCTTCCTGTCAGCCGTCGCCATCCTGGCCTCCTTCTCCGTCGTTCACAAGGTGAAGGAGTACATGATCTGTATGCTCCTCTTGGAAACGGGGATGGTAGGGGTGTTCGTGGCTCTGGACCTTCTCCTCTTCTACATCTTCTGGGAGGCGATGCTGATCCCGATGTATTTCCTCATCGGCGTCTGGGGTGGTCCCAGGAGGATCTACGCCACGTGGAAGTTCATCCTCTATACCATGGCAGGAAGCGTCCTCATGTTGGTCGGGATCATCATCCTCTACCTCCTGGGCGGCCGGACCTTTGACCTCCCTGCCCTGTCTCAAGTTTCGATTCCGCCGGGACTTCAGCGGTGGCTCTTTTTCGCCTTCGCCCTCGCCTTCGCCATCAAGGTCCCGATGTTCCCCTTTCACACCTGGCTCCCTGACGCCCACGTCGAGGCCCCAACCGCCGGGAGCGTCCTCTTAGCCGGGGTCCTCCTGAAGATGGGAACCTACGGGTTCCTCCGCTTCGCCCTTCCCCTCTTCCCCCAGGCGAGCGTCGAATTCGCCCCCCTGATCCTCTTCCTGGCCCTAGTTGGGATCCTCTACGGGGCGCTGGTCTCCATGATCCAGCCGGATCTGAAGACCCTGGTGGCCTACAGCTCCGTGAGCCACTTAGGCTTCGTCATGCTGGGGATGTTCGCCCTCACGATCCAGGGGGTAGAGGGAGCGATCCTTCAGATGGTCAATCACGGCCTCTCCACCGGGGCCCTGTTCTTGATCGTCGGCATGCTCTACGATCGGATGCACACCCGGATGATCGAGGAGCTAGGCGGCCTCTACCGTCCTCTCCCTCTTTTGGGGGCCTTCTTCCTGATCGTGGCCTTCTCCTCCATCGGCCTCCCGGGCTTGAACGGTTTCGTCGGGGAGTTCCTCATCCTGGTGGGGACCTTCCTCCGGTCCAAGCTATACGCCGTTCTGGCGGCCGTCGGCGTCATCCTGGCCGCCGTCTACATGCTCTGGATGCTGCAACGGGTCATGTTCGGGGAGCAGAGGGGCCAAGAAGCGGGCCACCTCTTCGATCTCTCGGGAAGGGAGATCGCGGTCCTCCTCCCTGTGGTCCTCTGCATCCTCTGGATCGGCATTTATCCTCATCCCTTTTTAAAGAGGATGGATGCTTCGGTGCAGCACCTTCTCCAACAGATTCAGGTGAGGCAGGCTATCAGCCATCAGCCATCAGCTTTCAGGATTTTGGATTTGGGATTGCGGATTTCGGAGTTGGGAAGTCTGCACCAGTCTTTCAATCCGAAATCCGAAATCGGCAATCCGCAATCAAGTGATCGCCGACCGCTGATCGCTGAAAGCTTGAGAGAAGGATGGAACTCGTCATCCCTCAGGTAAACTGGGCCGTCATGGCCCCCATGTTGGTCGTCGCCGTCTCTGCTTTGAGCGTCCTGGTCGTTGACCTCTTCCTGCCGAAGGAGCGAAGGGGTCTCTTAGCCGGGATCAGCCTCCTGGGGCTCGCTTTTGCCTTCATGGTGAGCGTGAGATTGTGGGGAAGGGAAGAGCAGGCCTTCAAGGGAATGGTCGCCCTCGATCCCCTCGCCCTCTTCTTTGACCTCGTCTTCCTCCTGGTGGCCGCTTTGACCATCTTGATCTCTCCCGAGTACCTGAAGCGGGAGGAGGCCCACTACGGGGAGTACTACGTCCTCATCCTTTTTGCCACCTTAGGGATGATGCTCATGGCCTCTGGACTGGACCTGATCGTCATCTTCCTGGGATTGGAGACCCTCTCCCTCTCCCTGTTCATCCTCTCCGGGTTTTTGAGAGGCCGATTGAGCTCCAACGAATCGGCCTTGAAATACCTCCTCCTGGGGGCCTTCGCCACCAGCTTCTTCCTCTACGGCATAGCCCTTCTCTATGGATCCACAGGGACCACAAACCTTCCACGCATCGGGAAGCTCCTCCAGGGGGTCCTCACGGGGACCGATCCCCTGCTCTTTCTTAGCATGGGGCTCCTCATGGTGGGGTTGGGATTTAAAATCGCCACCGTCCCCTTTCACGCGTGGATTCCCGATGTCTACGAGGGGGCCCCGACGTCGGTCACTGCCTTCATGATCGCCGGGACCAAGGCCGCAACCTTCGCCGCTTTCTTACGAATCTTTCCATATGCCCTCTCCTCCCTCCAGGCCGACTGGACCAGGATCCTGGCCGCCCTGGCCGTCCTGACCATGACGGTGGGAAACGTCATGGCCATCGCCCAGCAGAACGTGAAGCGGATGCTGGCCTACAGCTCCATTGCCCACGCCGGCTACTTGATGGTCGCCCTGGTGGCGGCCGGGGAGCCGTCCATCGGGGAGCTGGCGGCCCCCAGCCTCCTCTTCTATCTGGTGGTCTATGCCTTCATGAACCTGGGGGCCTTCGGCGTCATTATTGCGCTGGGGAAGAAAGGGGAGATGAACCTCACCTTCGATGATTATGCAGGGCTCGGCTTTCGCCATCCGGCCCTCGCCCTGGCCATGGCTGTCTTCATGTTCTCCCTGGCCGGTCTTCCGCCCACGGCCGGATTCATCGGCAAATTCTATCTTTTCACCGCGGCTGTCCAGGCGGGGTACGTGGGCTTGGCCATCATCGGCGTGTTGAACGGTGTCCTCTCGGTCTACTTCTACCTTCGCCTGGTCGTCGCAATGTACATGAGCCTTGGGGAAGTGGAGCCCACTCAGCTCACCCTGTCCCCTGCCCTGGCCGCCGCCATCACTCTTTCAGCGGTGATGACGCTCTACCTTGGCCTGTTCCCCGGGTGGCTTTTCGATCGCGCCAGCACAGCCGTCCTGGCCTTCGTGGGGTGAGGGGACTCTCCGTCGGCATAGAGGCAAAAGCCAAGCGATGAAGTCCAGCAAGATCCCCGAGCGGACGATCACCCGGCTTTCCATCTACCTCCGGTGTTTGGAGGAGCTGGAGGCTGACGGGATCGTGTCGATCTCTTCGAAACAGCTCGCCGAGCGCTTCGGCTTAAACCCCGCCCAGGTTCGAAAGGATCTGGCCTACTTTGGCCAGTTCGGCATCCGAGGCCTGGGCTACCCGACCCAGGAGCTGAAAAATCACCTGGAACGGATCCTGGGCCTCAAACAGGATTGGGAGGTGGCGCTCGTAGGCCTCGGGAATCTGGGCTCGGCCCTCTTGCACTATAAGGGTTTCAGGGAGAGGGGGTTCAAGATTACCGCCATCTTCGACAAGGATCCGGTCAAGGTCGGGCGGCGGGTGAAGGGGGTGAGGGTCTGGAACGTCTCCTGGATCGTCCCGGTGATCAAGCGTCGGAAGATCAAGATCGCGATCTTAGCGATCCCGACGGTGGGGGCTCAAGCGGTGGTGGATGGCCTCGTCGAGGCAGGGGTAACCGCCATTCTCAATTTTGCCCCGACCCAACTGTCCGTCCCATGGAACGTCAAACTCCAAAACGTGGATATCTCCGTCCTCCTGAAGACCTTGAGTTTCCACACGATCAGGGCCGATCGGGAAGCTACCCGGACCGAGGGGGCCTCTTGACATCTGTCGATCCCTTGCCTACATCTCATAGGTGATCGAGGCCCCAGGGTTTGGGATCTATGGGATGTGAAGGAGGGGAGGGATAGCGCTCAGCGAGAAGAAGGGGCTGCTCGTCATCCCCGATCGCGACTTTCAGGACGAGGAGTACGAGATCACCAAGAAGGTCCTGGAGGGAAGAGGGGTAAAGGTGGAGGTGGCCTCCGTTATCCCAGGGGAGATGAGGGGGGCCAAGGGGACCCTGGTCAAGCCCCAGATCCTCCTCGATGATGTGAAGTACGACAACTACGACGCCGTTGTCTTCATCGGCGGGGTCAGATGCCCGCTACGCCGAGCACTTCGGGAATGCCATCCTACAGGCATTGCAGTGATAGCGCATCGGACCCCCGCCACTGGTCCCCTTTCGAGGTGATGCGCCGGCGGGCTACGCTCCAAGCCCCGCCGGCGCATCCTGTATCTCCGCTTCCCATCGGGAGGGATCTCGAGGATCCCGATTACTTCCTCTTATGCCGCATCCTTTTCCGGAGCTTTTTGTATTTGTGCTGGCGGATCTTCTTCCGCCGCTTCTTGACGACGCTCCCCATCTCCTACCTCTGTGATTTGAGATTTGGGATTGCGGATTTCAGATTTGGGAAGTATGAACCTGTCTTTCAATCCAAAATCTGCAATCGGCAATCTGCAATCGGCCTTAGAATTGGAGCCCGGCGGCCCTCGCCCCCTCGGCCAGGGCCTTCACCCGCCCATGGTACTTGTACCCCCCGCGGTCGAAGACAACCTTCTGGATGCCGACGGCCATGGCCTTTTGGGCGAGGATCTCCCCAACGCTCTTGGCCACATCCTTTTTGGTTCCGGCCTTCCCCTTGGCCTTCAGCTCGGGGACCAGGGTCGAGGCCATCGCCAGGGTCACGCCCCGATCGTCATCGACGAGTTGAGCGTAGATATGTTTCAGGCTCCTGAACACGTTGAGGCGGGGCTGCTCGGCCGTCCCGTGGACCTTCTTCCGCACCCGCCGATGCCGCCGTTTCCTCTCAAGCCACTTCTTCGCCGCATCCATCCTTCCTCCTCCAAAAGACCATTTACCACACATAACAGAGGACTTCGCCTCCCACCCCAGCAGCCTTGGCCTCCTCAGCGGTCATGACGCCTTTCGAGGTGGAGAGGATGGCTACCCCCAAGCCGGCCTTCACCTTGGGGATCTTCCTGGCCCCAGCGTAGACGCGCCGGCCAGGTTTGCTGGCCCTGGACAGCTCGTTGATGACCCGCTCATTGCCAGGGCCGTATTTCAAGAAGACCCGCAGGGTTCCCTGGGGCTTTCCCTCAATCACCTTGTAACCTTTGATGAAGCCCTCCTGCTTCAGGATCTTGGCGATCTCCACCTTGAGCGTCGAGAGGGGGATATCCACCTCCTCGTGGAGAGCCTGATTGGCATTTCTCATCCTGGTGAGCATATCAGCGATGGGATCGGTCATGCTCATCGTTCCTCAATGTCCTCCTCTAATCCTAGTCAAGTCCATACTCCTTCCACCCTTTCTCGACGAGCTTCACGACCTCAGGGTCCATGACGATCTCGTCCGGCCACTCCCTGGTGAACCCTTCTCCTTTCCACTTTCTGGTCCCGTCGATCCCCATCTTGGACCCGTAGAGGGGAAAGCGGCTGGCGTGGTCCAGGGTCTCGACAGGCCCGAGGACAAACTGGATGTCCCGCTCGGGATCGATACTGTTCAGGACCCTCCAGGTGACCTGGGAGAGGTCCCGGACGTCCGTGTCTCCATCGACGACCACAATCACTTTGGTGAACATGGCCTGACCCAAGCCCCAGATGGCGTGCATGACCTTCCGGGCGTGGCCTGGGTACTGTTTGTCGATGGAGACGATCATGAGATTGTGGAAGACCCCCTCGAAGGGCATGTGGAAGTCGATCACCTCGGGGAGCTGCTTCCTCATCAACGGGAGGAAGATCCGCTCGATGGCTCTCCCCATCCAGCAGTCCTCCTGGGGGGGACGCCCAACGATGATGGTCTGATAGATCGGGTCCCTTCGGTGGGTCAGACAGGTCAGGTGAAACACCGGATAGGAATCCGCCAGGGAGTAGAAGCCGGTATGGTCACCGAAGGGCCCTTCAAGTCTCAGCTCCTCAGGATCCACGTAACCTTCCAGGACGATCTCGGTGTTGGCCGGAACCTCCAGATCAATAGTTTCGCACTTCACCAGCTCGACAGACCTCTTTCTCAAGAAACCGGCTACGAGGAGTTCATCCACCCCATCGGGAAGGGGGAGGGTGGCGGCGAAGGTCGTGGCGGGGTCGCAGCCGATGGCAACGGCGACCTCCATCCGTTTTCCGAGCCGTTTGGCCTTCCGAAAATGGGCCGCCCCCCCCTTGTGGGTATGCCAATGCATCGCCGTCGTTCGCCCGTCGAAGACCTGCATCCGGTAGGTCCCCACGTTCCGGACGCCGGTCTCCGGATCCTTCGTGATGACGAGCGGGAAGGTGATGTAGCGGCCGGCGTCCTGGGGCCAGCACTGGATGATCGGGAGGAAGTCCAGCGAGGC
>JACQHM010000039.1 GCA_016199025.1 Candidatus Methylomirabilota bacterium
CCTCCGACGGATCTTCCCTCATGGTCGCATAAGTGCTTGAAATCATTAGTCTCATTACATGCCTACAGATGAGCTAAGTACTTGAAATCATTGGAGCGAAGGGGGAAGATCCGTCGGAGGCCTCAGCGCGGTCTTGAGCCTGATGGTTGTATCGGCCGTTCCCTGGGCGCTCGAGGAAATGGTCATGCTGCGGGGATACCCCAACATCTGGGTGCCAAAGTCGAGGGTGGAATAAGGGCGAAAAACAGGGGCCGGTGCAGCGGGATGAACCTTTCAATTCCTCACCCCCTCCTCCCTTGCACAGGCCCCTGCTCCCTTTGAGATCCCCTTCCCGCAAAGCTATCCATCCACGGCGACCTAAAGCGGTTTCCGTCTCTCACCGTGAAGCCTCTGAGAGATCAGAGCTAGTGACCATCCAGGAGCCTCGCTCCACGGTACACGTAATCGAGGCCCGAAAGGATGGTACAAACCGCCGTCGTGAACACCAACGGAAAGATGGTTGGATGCAAAGGTGGGACGAAGTTGTCGAGCATGGCAAAGAAGGCCGTGAGGAGCTGGAACCCTGTGGTGACCTTGCCTAAGATGGAGGGGGGGATACCAACCTTGCCGGCGAAGAGCAACAGGACCAGCGCACCTCCAATGAGGATGAGATCTCGGCTCACCACCACAATAGCGAACCACCGGGGGACCTCCCGGAGGAACGCCAAGGTAAGGAGGGAGGAGGTCAGCAAGAGCTTATCGGCCAAGGGATCAAGGATCATCCCGAGGGCCGTCTTCTGCCTGAAGGACCTGGCGATGAACCCGTCCAAGGCATCGGTCAGCCCGGCCAGGCAGAAGATAGCTAAGGCATAGTCCATGATCCGATACAGAAGCAAGGTAATGATAAGGGGGACCATGAGGATCCTGAGGATGGTCAAGCGATTGGCCAGGGTCAACATGGATCCTCCACCCAAATCACCTTGCACGCTCACCTCGAGCCTTCCTTGACCCGGGAGATGGCAGAGATAGCCTCGATGCCGGAAAGGAACTCTCCGGGGCCAAACCGGCCGTCCGGCCTCGGCTCGAGAATCTTCTCCGAGGTGAGCCACAGGATGGCGTCGAAGGCATAATGATCGGGGGTGATGTCAGTGAAGGGGGAAAGGAAGCCCTTCGATTGTGGCTGAGCGTTCCTCCCACCTTTCAGCCGGACGATGAGGTCTTCAAGCAGGATGGAGAAGTCTGCCCGCGAGATCGGTTTTTCGGGGGCGAATGTGCGATCAGGAAAAGGTCCTAAACCTCTTAGCCGGAGCTCCACCGCGGTCTCAATTTCAGCCTTATAGGGATGCCCTGCGAGATCGGTGGCAATGGGAAACTCTTGCGAGGCCCTAGCCGCCTTAGACGCCTTTGGCACTCTGGTGTCGAGCTTCAGCTCCTTGACCAGGAGTGTAGCGATGTCCCCCCTAGTGACCTTGGCCAGGAGGGCCACCTTCTTCCCCACATCTGTTGAGAGGTTGGCCTTTTGGATCCGCTCGAGGCGACGCAGGGCAAATATGGCCTCGTCGGAAAATCCCCTGTTCAAGGCCAGGACCCTTCGGAACATGGAGGCCGCCTTCTCGAAGCTGTAGGCCTCTTCATAGGCCTTCCCCATAAAAAAATAAAGAGACGGGGTCAATGGGTCCCTCAAACGTCCAGCCTCGAACTCCCTCTCAGCCGACTGGAGCCATCCTTCTCCCTGCTGAGCGGTCAAGACCCTGATGGCCGACGCATGGACGGCGACACCATCGACAGATCTTGCCTTGTCGAGGGCTGCAAAGGCCGCTTGATAGTCTTCCTGAGCGGCCTTGACAAGGGCAATCCCGATATAGGCCGGGGCGTACTTTGGATCTTTTGCCTTCGCCCGCTCGAACTCTAAGAGGGCGTTCTCATACTCCCCCTTGTCCATGAACTTCACCCCGTTGGAATAGCTATGTTCTGGGGAGTCCACTGGGATGGCAGACGGGAGGGACCTGGCACAGCCGGACCCCAATGCCATGAGCGCTAGGGCCGCGATCCCGATCTGTACCTGGAATCTGATCTGACGAAGGAGCCCTTTCACCCCTTCCTCCCTGGTCCTCCCAATCCCCTGCTAGGACCCGGCTGCAAGACCCTTGGAAGAGAAGGGTCTCACTTCCGCGAGACCCCCCACCAGCGTCTCCTGGATCTTCAAGAGAAGCCTTTCAACCCCTTCTCCCGTTTTGGCTGAGATAGCCACCCCCGTCTCACCCATTCGGGGTGCCAATCCTCCTGTATTTCCCAGCTTGTCGATTTTGTTATACACCTCGATGATCGGCTTGGTTGCGATCCCGAGCTCGGCAAGAAGCCCTTCGACCACCTGGCGTTGAAGCTCCATCTGCGGATGGCTGGCATCGATGACGTGAAGCAGCAGATCCGCTTCGACGACCTCCTCGAGGGTCGCCTTAAAAGCGTCGATGAGCTGGGGGGGGAGCTTCCTGATGAACCCCACGGTATCGGAGAGAAGCACGGTCCGCCCATTGGGTAGGCGAACCCTGCGGAGGGTTGGGTCCAGGGTGGCGAAGAGTTGATCCCTCACCGGGACCGAAGCATGGGTTAGGGTGTTAAAGAGGGTGGACTTTCCGGCATTCGTGTAGCCGACCAGGGCGAGAGTCGGGAGGGAGAATCTCCTCCGTGGCTTCCTGAGCAGGGCCCGGTGTTTTCGGACCTTGACCAGAACCTCCCGGATCTTAGCGACCCGCTGCCTGATGGTCCGGCGGTCCTTCTCCAACTTGGTCTCCCCCGGTCCTCGTGTCCCGATCCCACCCCCGGTGCGTGAGAGGTCAACCCCTCTCCCCACCAGTCTGGGGAGGAGGTAGGTGAGCTGAGCTAACTCTACCTGGAGTTTCCCCTCCCGGGTCCGGGCCCGATGGGCGAAGATGTCCAGGATGAGCCCGGTACGGTCAACCACCTTCCTCTCGACGATGGTTTCTAGATTCCGCTGCTGGGAGCCGGAAAGTTCCTCATCGACGATGACCAGGTCGATCCCTTGGAGACAGAGATCCTTCACCTCCAGGGCCTTCCCGTGTCCAATGAAATAGCGAGGATCAGGCTCTGAACGCTCCTGAAGGAGCTTCCCCCTCACCTCCGCCCCAGCCGATTTGGCGAGGAGCTCGAGCTCGTCCAGTGAATCTTCGGCCTCCCAGCGAGGCTGATGAGGAAGCTTGATACCGATCAGTAGGGCAACCTCTCTCTTACCGTTGGTAACCAGCTCAATCACCCGACCTCCTCTTCGAGATTCAACCTGAAACGTAGCTAAGGGTTCAGTTGTCAGCCATCAGTTTGGAATGGCTTCTACAGACCTTCGCGGGCCATCTTCGCTCGTTCAAACGCCTGGTAGAGGCCAGGGCCGTCTCCTTGTTTGATGAGATGTTCTAGGCGATCCAGGGCCTTTCGGAACCGCCCTAGCATCGCTAGGATCTCCTCTCGGTTCAAGAGACAGATATCTCGCCACATGGCCGGGTGGCTCATGGCAATCCTGGTGAAGTCCTTGAGGCCTCCCGCTGCGAAGTCTGACAAGTAGGTTGTTCCATTGTCCAGATCGAGGAGGGCTCCAATCAGGGAGTAAGCAACTACATGGGGGAGGTGGCTCACGGCGGCGAAGATCTGGTCGTGGAGCTCGGGTGTCATCAAGATCACCTCCGAACCCATCGTCTCCCACAAGGCTTTGATCCGGCCGAGGGCTACCTGATCAGTCTGAGGAGTGGGGGTCAGCACGCACTTGGCCCCTTGAAAAAGATCGACCAGCGCCGCCTCGACCCCTGACCTCTCCCGCCCTGCTATCGGATGCCCCCCCACGATGGCCATCCCAGGAGGGAGAGCGCCCTCCAAGGCCTTGACCACCGGACCCTTGACGCTGCCCACGTCGGTCAAGATGGTCCCCTCCCGAAGATGGGGAGCCATCTTCAAAGCAACAACAGGGATGGCACCGACAGGAGTAGCAAGGACGACGAGATCAGCCTCTAAGGCTGGTTGGCAGGGATCGGTATGGATGCTGTCCACCATCCCCAACGCCTTCGCCTTTTCAAGGTTCCCAGGATCGAGGTCCACCCCCAGAACCTCCCGGGCAATCCCCCTTCGTTTCAGCACCAGGGCAAGGCTTCCACCGATCAGCCCGATCCCCACAATCAGAACCTTGTCAAAGAGATGGCTCATCTCCACGTTTAGGAAAATGTCCCACCCACCATGCTGTTAGAGGCTCCTCCCGACCGCCTCAGCGACCCGCCGTAACGACTCCATCATCTTTGCGAAGAGATCGGGCAAGAGGGCCTGAGGGCCATCGGAGAGGGCCTCTTCGGGCCTGGGATGGACCTCGACCATGACGCCGTCAGCCCCCGCCGCCACAGCGGCCAGGGCCATGGGCGAGACCAGATCCCACTTCCCCGTGCCATGGCTTGGGTCCACGACCACAGGAAGGTGCGAAAGCTGCTTGATCAAGGGAATGGCAGAGAGGTCAAGGGTGTTCCGGGTCGAGTCCTCGAAGGTACGAATACCCCGCTCGCAAAGAATGACATGGTAGTTCCCCTCTGACATGATGTATTCCGCCGCGAGGAGCAACTCCTTGATGGTGGCACTCATCCCCCTCTTCAGCATGACCGGCTTCCGATGCCCCCCCACCTCTTTCAGAAGCCTGAAGTTCTGCATGTTCCTGGCCCCAATCTGGATGAGGTCAGCATACTCTAGGACAAGATCCGCCTCCCTCGTGTCCATCAGCTCCGTGACGATGGGAAGCCCCGTCTCCTGTTTTGCCTCCAGGAGATACCGGAGCCCCTCCGCCCCCAATCCCTGGAAGGAGTAAGGGGAGGTCCGGGGCTTGAAGGCCCCCCCACGGAGGAGGTGCGCCCCGGCCGCCTTCACTTCCTTAGCCACCTGGAGGAGACGCTCCCGGGATTCCACGGCGCACGGGCCAGCAATGACCACGACCTTCCTCTCCCCTACCCTAACGCCGCTCACCTCGATGACGGATCCCTGGGGGTTGAACTCCCGGCTCGCGAGCTTGTAGGGCTTCAGGACGGGGAGGACCTGCTCCACGCCAGGCAGGGCCTCCAGGGGCTTCTCCTGAATGATCCGCTCGTCGCCGATGACCCCGATGATGGTCCGCTCCACCCCCCGGGAGACGTGGGGCGTGAAACCAAAACTCTCGATCTTCTCCAAGACGTGATCGATCTCTTCTTGAGTGGCATGAGGTTTCAAGACGATGATCATGGATTCCTCCTGGATATTGGATGTCAAAGGTGAGATCCCAGATGTTGGACGCCATCCGGCACCCAAGATCCGGCATCCAGCCTCAGGACTCGGCGAGGACCTCCTGAAGGGCTCTGATAAAGCGTTCGTTCTCCTGAGGCGTGCCAATGGTGACCCTGAGATGCCTACTTAACCCGTACATCCCCATGGGGCGAACGATCACCCCTTTTCTCATCAGGGCCTGAGCTATGGCCCCTCCATCCCCTCCCACATCGACCAGAAGGAAATTGGCAGCCGTTGGGATAAAGGAGAGCCCCAGCATCGACAGTTGCTCATAAAGGTACCGTTTTCCGATCTCGTTCAATCGCCTAGAGGTCGCCAGGTGGTTCGCATCGTCGAGGGCTGCCAAGGCCCCGGCCTGGGCCAGCGAGTTCACATTGAACGGTTCCCTCGCCCGGTTCAAGAGTTCAACGAGGGGAGGGGGGGCCATCCCATAGCCGACCCTTAATCCGGCGAGGCCGTAGATCTTCGAGAAGGTCCTGAGCGTCAAGACGTAACGGCCCTCCGCCACATAGCGGATAGTGTTGGGCTGGAGATCCTCTGGCATATACTCGTAGTAAGCCTCGTCGAAGAGGACAATGATATCCTCGGGAACCTCCGTCATGAAGGCTTCGATCTCCCCAGGTTCGACGGATGTCCCCGTGGGGTTATTGGGATTCCCGACGAAGATCATCTTCGTTTTGGAGGTGACCCGCTTAGCCATCTCCTCCAGGTCGTGGCGGTAGTCTCGTAAAGGCACGAGGATCTGACGGCTCCCGGTCATCTGGGCGACCGATTTATAGACAACGAAGGCTGGATCGGCGATGATGGCTTCGTCCCCAGCGGTTAAGAAGCATCGAGCGGCAAGCTCGATCAGCTCATTGGAACCGTTTCCCAAGATGAAGTACCCCATGACCAGATCGAATTTCCTGGCCAGGGCCCTTCTCAAGTAGTAACCTCCACCATCGGGGTATCGGTTGATCTCACCCAAGGCGTTCCTGATCGCTTGGAGGGCCAACGGGGAAGGGCCTAAGGGGTTCTCGTTGGAGGCGAGCTTCACCGAGCCCTTCACCCCCAGCTCCCGCTCAACCTCCTCGATGGGTTTTCCGGGTGAATAGGGGACTAACTCTCTCACATAGGGAGACGCCAGCTCCTGGATAGACCTGACCATGGCTTTTGCCTTGTTGTTAGGATGATTCGTGGTAGGCACCCTTCGGGTAGGAACCAAGGACCTTCAAGAAGAGGCACTCCTCGGAGACGGCGTCAAGGGCTGTCTTGACCCGGCTCTCCTCCACATGCCCCTCGAAGTCCACATAGAAGATGTATTCCCAGGCCTTTTGTCGAGAAGGTCGTGACTCGATCTTGGTGAGGTTGATCCGATTCACGGCGAAGGGTTCCAGCATCCGGTACAAGGCGCCGACTCGATCCTTAATGGAAAACATGATGGAGGTCTTATCGTTCCCCGTGGGAGGGGCGGATTTTTTCCCGACCACCAGAAAGCGGGTGTAGTTATGGGGGTTGTCCTCGATCCGTCGAGACACGGTCTTCAGGCTGTAGAGCTCTGCGGCCAGCTCCGAGGCGATGGCAGCGGCCTGATGGTCTTGGACCGCGAGCTCCGCCGCCGCCGCAGTGCTCCCAACCTCGAAAACGGCCGCGTGAGACAGGTTCGCCTCCAGCCACTTCTTCGATTGGGCGATGGCATGGGGGTGGGAATAGACCTTAACGATCTTCTCAAGCTCAACCGTGAGGGAGAGGAGGTTGTGGGACACCCGGAGGAGGATCTCGCCGGAGATCTTCAGCCCCGAGTCCACAAACATATCCAGGGTATGGCTCACGACCCCCTCGCTGGAATTCTCGATGGGGACCACGCCAAAATCCACGTTTCTCTTCTCCACCTCAGCGAACACGTCGGCAATAGTCCTGACAGGGATGAACTGGGTGGAAAGGCCGAACCGCCTCATGCACGCCAGGTGGGTGAAGGTCCCCTTGGGGCCGAGGTACGCCACCCGGAGAGGATGCTCTAAGGAGAGGCAGGCAGAGATGATCTCCCGGAAGACCAGTCGGATGGCCTCACCAGGGAAGGGCCCGCTGTTTTCGCTTACGAGGCGGGCGAAGATCTCCTCCTCCCGCTGCGGGACGTGAAAGTCGAGGTTCGCCTTGGCCTTCTCCTTCCCGATCTCAACGACGAACCCTGCCCGTTTGTTGAGAAGCTCAAGGATCTGGGAATCGACCTCATCGATCTTCTTTCGAAGCTCAGCGATCCGGATCGACACCGCCCACCTCCTTGGTCGCTCCGCCGTCCCCCATCACCAGGGACGGATCAAGGGCGCCCCCTGCCGGCAGCAAGCCTTCGGGGCTGCTTTCGTCCTGCCGATCTCCTTGGACGCCGGGAAGGGTCGGTTGAGGCACCAGCTCCTCAAGCTCGTTGAGGCTCGGAAGCTCCGAGAGGTCCTTAAAACCAAAGTATTCGAGGAAGGTCTTGCTCGTCCCGTACAGAATGGGGCGCCCGGCCTCCTTCTTCCGACCGACGATGCGAACCAGATCCTTTTCCAGGAGGGTTCTGAGGACGCCATCCACCTCCACCCCCCGGATGGCCTCAATCTCGGCCTTCGTAATCGCCTGTTTGTAGGCAATAATGGCAAGGGTCTCCATGGCCGCCCTGGAAAGCCTTGTTGGTCTCGCCTGCTTGAGCTTCAGGATCCATGGCGCCAACTCAGGACGGGTGGCCAGGCGAAAGCCCCCTGCCACCTCGATGACCTGGAGCCCCCTCCCCTCACGGAGATAGGAATCCTGAAGCTCGCGAAGGGCCGTCTCAAGCTCCTTCTTCGTGTATTCTTCCAGGACCCCGTGGAGTCGTTCGAGGGAAAGGGGCTCTTCGGCGACAAAGAGGACGGCTTCTAGGATCGCCTTGGGGTCCCTCATGCCGGCCTCCCTTCCTCCATCCGATAGATCATGATCTCGCCGAAGGGAACGGACTGGCGGGCCCGCGCCGCTCCTTGACGGAGGAGCTCGAGGAGGGCAAGGAAGGTCACGATCACCCCCAAGCGCCGCTGTTCACCGTGGAAGAGGGAGGAGAACGTAAGGGGGCTTTCCTGGGCGAGGCGGTTCAAGAGGGAGGCCATCCGCTCCTCGATCTGTATCTCCTCCTGCTCAATGACCAGAACCGGGATTTCTGAGGTCCTCTTCAAGATCTTTCGGAAGGCAACCAGGAGATCGAGAAGCGGGATTTCCAAGGGACCTTCTGGCGTCTCCCCTTCTCCAAACTCTTCTCTGACGTAGACAAGTTGCTGGCGCTCTTCCAACCTCCTTAGCCCGGCAGCAGCGAGCTTGAAGCGTTTGTACTCCAGAAGCCGCTCGACGAGAGGCGTTCGGGGATCTTCCGCCTG
This sequence comes from Candidatus Methylomirabilota bacterium, assembly GCA_016199025.1. Lineage (GTDB taxonomy): Bacteria > Methylomirabilota > Methylomirabilia > Methylomirabilales > JACQHM01 > JACQHM01. The sequence continues at coordinate 8,640 of JACQHM010000039.1, forward strand.
AAGCTCGTCCTCCCCTTCCTCCTTCGGGAGGAGCATCTGAGATTTGATGTGGATAAGGGTCGCGGCCATCAGGAGGAACTCTCCCGCGCCGTCCAAGTCGAGCTGGGGTGTGGAGGCCAGATACGTGAGGTACTCCTTGGTGATCCTGGCGATGGGGATATCGTAGATGTCGATCTGGTTCTCGTCGATCAGATGGAGCAAGAGATCCAGCGGTCCCTCGAAGACCTCTAGCTTGACCTGATAGGCCATCTCCCTCCTCTAGGTCTGCGACGAGCTCCGTCGAGCTGACGGAAAATCTTGGCTGGCAAGATTCAATTGCTGAACGGGCGAGCCAGATATTCGAAGATGCCTACAAGTCAGATCGTGGTTTCGTCGCCATTTCCATCAGTATCCCGGCTTGCTCCAGCGCCTCCTCCTCACCGCTTTCCATCCTTCAAGGTGATCCAAGGCTTTACCCTTTCGAACCGCTTCTCCCCGATTCCGTCGACCTTCTTAAGTTCCTCAACGTCCCGGAAGGGGCCGAAGCGTTGTCGGTATCGGATGATGCGTGCCGCCAGGACCGGTCCGATGCCCGGGAGCCTCTCCAGCTCCTCCTCCCTAGCTTGATTCGGGTCAATCCCTAAGTCGAGTCGATCCTGTTCAAGGGATCTCGGCCGCTGGCTCTGGGAATCCTGGATGGTTTCCGACCCTGTCGTCCAAAGCCAAGGAGCTGTGGGCTCTGAAGCCGCGATCCTTGCCCGCAGCCCATGGGAGACCCAGATCGCGAGGCCAAGGAGAGCAGCCAGGAGGAGGATGAGGAGAGCTTCACGGGAGGAGTAGCGTGGCATCAACCTCTCCCCTCGCCCAACTGGAAAGCTTCATGCAGGACCCTGACGGCCAACTCGGCAAATTTGGCATCGATGACACAAGAGACGGCGATCTCCGAGGTGCTGATCATCATGATGTTGATATTGTGCCTGGCCAGCGCATCGAACATCTTCGCAGCGACCCCCGAGTGAGTTCGCATCCCAACCCCGACGATGGAGACCTTGGCGATCCTGTCGTCACCCAGAACCTCGCCGGCCCCGATCTCCCGAGCGATCTTTGCGATGACCTCATAGGCCTTCTGGAAATCGGTCTTGGAGACGGTGAAGGAGATATCCGTGAAGCCATCTTGGCTGCTGTTCTGGACGATCATGTCCACCACGATGCCCGTCTCGGCCACCGCCCCGAAGAGCTTAGCCGCCACCCCCGGTCGATCGACCACCCGGGTCACAGTAATCCTAGCCTGGTTCTTGTCATAGGCGATTCCAGAAACCACCACTCGCTCCATCGCCTTATCCTCCCACAGAACGTAGGTCCCTTCGCTTTCGACAAAGCTGGAGCGAACGAGGATCGGAACATGATGAATCTTCGCGTACTCGACGGACCGGGTCTGGAGGACCTTGGCCCCCAAGGAGGCCAGCTCTAGCATCTCATCATAGGAGATCCGTGAGAGCCTCTTCGCTTCGGGGACGACATTGGGATCCGCCGTGTACACCCCATCCACATCGGTGTAAATCTCGCAGACTTCGGCGTTGAGCGCCGCGGCCAAGGCCACGGCTGTCAGATCAGAACCTCCCCTGCCCAGGGTGGTGACGTCCTCCTCTGCCGTCACCCCTTGGAAGCCGGCCACGATGGCAACTTCACCCTCACGAAGGGCCTGGCGGATCCGATCGGCGTCGATGCTCATGATCCGGGCCCGGGTATAGGAGCGGTCCGTCTGGATCTTGACCTGGCTCCCGGTGAACGACCTGGCTTTGTGGCCCAAGGCCTGGAGGGCTAAGGCCAGGAGGCCGATGGAGACCTGTTCCCCCGTGGCCAGGATGACATCCAGTTCCCGTTCGTTGGGGGTATCCGTGATCTGATAGGCCAGATTCAACAGGCGGTCGGTCTCGCCTGCCATGGCCGAGACCACCACCACCAACTCGTTCCCCATCTCCTTGGTCGAGGCCCCCCGTCGGGCGACATTCTTGATCCGATCGACGCTTCCGACCGAGGTGCCTCCGTACTTTTGAACGATCAGCACCATGCCTCCACCAAACGGCTCTCCTAGCGGTCCAAATCGATCATCCGCCAGAATCCCCAGAAGGCCTCCACCCCTGAGATCAGGACGATGCCCATGGCGATGCTTAACGAGACCAAGCCGGGCGGGAAGGGAAACACCGCTTCCAGCCAAGGATCCAAGATTAACAGGCCCCCCGCCAGGAGTTCCAAAGGACTTTCGATCTGCTCGAACGTTACCCTGGGAAGGGCAACGCCCTGCGAGGTGGAGATGGCCTGAAGGCCGATCACGAGGAACTCCTTTCCGACGATGAGGACCACCATCCATCCGGGGGCCCTCCCCACCTGGACGAGGGCAATTAAGGCCGAAGCGATCAAGAGCTTCCCTGCCAAAGGTCCAAGGAGTTTCTCTAAAGGCCTGGACCCCCGGCTTAACAAAAGACCATCCAGTCGATCGGCTACCACCGCGAGAAGAAAGAGGACTGCCGCGGGAACACTGAAGGACCCACCTTCGGCAATCAAGAACACAAGGATGAGGGGGAGGAAGAAGATCCTGGCAAAGGCAAACAGGTCGGAGGTGGTCAAGGATGCCTCCTGGAGGGGTGGGGACTTCCAGCGTTAACGGCGCCGAGCCCCAGATCGCTGACGACGTCCTCCACAAGTTCCAGGTCGAGCCTGTCCCTCCTCAGGAGAAAGCCCTCGAGGAGGACGTTATCGCAGATCGTGTTGATCAAGCGGGGGATACCGCCAGAGTAGACGTGGATCCGATCCATAACCTCCTGGTCGAACAGCTCCTTGGTGGACCCCGCCACCTTCAAGCGATGACGGATGTAAGCTTTTGTGATTTCAGGTGTGAAGGAGGTCAATCGGCACTTGACGGCCACACGTTGGGCTAGGGGGAGGTCCATGGTAAGGTTCTCATCCAGCTCAGGCAGGCCGAAGAGGATGAAGGTGATGAGCTTCGCCTTAGGTACCTCCAGGTTCAGTAGGCCTCGGAACTCCTCCATGATCTCTTTCTGCTTCAACATGTTGGCCTCATCCACCAGGACGACCGCCTTTCTCTCTCCCTGGTGGATCTGGAGGAGGCCTTGGTAGATCTGGCTGAGGAGGGTGACCTTCTCTTCGGCGGGGGCATCCACACCGAGCTGCATAGCGATTTTCCTGAGAAGCCACTCCGGGGTTACGGACGAGTGGACGATGACCAGGAGGGCGGACGCGTATTGGTCGTCGTCCAACCGCTCCAGCATCTGACGGGCCAAAGTTGTTTTCCCCGTCCCTACGTCACCGACCACAACGGCCAAGCCTTTCATGGCATTGATCGCGTGCATGAGGCGGGCCACCACCTCTGTGTGCTGAGGGATATCAAAGTAGAAGCGGGGATCAGGGGTGTTAGAGAAAGGCTGTTCCCGGAGCTGGTAAAACTGTTCGTAGCTCATCCTTCACCTGCTAAATGAAGCTGATCCTATCCTTGGAGGATGCCTTTCGTTTTGGAGGAGGCAAAGACTCAGCCGGCGAGGAGGCCCTTTCCTTGGAAGATCCTTGTTCGCTGGGGGAACGAGGGGTATCCACGGACTCGGATGAAGGAGGTTCCCCAGGGGCTTGGGGTTCAGACTGCCGGGTCAGTCGACCTTGAATTTCACGGAGCCTTGCCCTGACATCCCGAAATCGAGGATCCTCGGCCTGGAGTTCCTGGAGGATGGTATAAGCCTTCTGAAGGTCTCCAAGGGCCTCGTAGGCGGTGACCAGGTCGTATCGAAGTCCCCGACCCTCCTCAGGTGGGAACCCCTGAACGGAGATTCCCTGTTGGAACGCCTGGATGGCCTGCTCGGGGCTCCCTTTTGCCAGATAGCAGAGACCGATCAGGTCACTGCAGCTGACAAACCGCTTCCGATCCCTGGAAGCAAGCTTGAACTCCTCGATGGCCTCATCATAAAGTTCCATCTCCTTGTACGCGATCCCCAAGTTGTAGTGAGTCTCGTAGTCCTCCTCCGTGAGATTCTCCCGAATCCCTTTCTGAAACTCGGCCAGGATCTCCTCCAGGGTCGGACCGGCTCCCACACTGGGGATCCCCGACTCCTCGGCTTCGAGCTCGTGAAGGAGCGCTGCCGAGAGATCAAAGAATCCTTCCTCCCCCGGCTCCCCGCTCTCCTCCATCACTTTAAAGATGGGGACGACTCCCCCTACCTGACTCGCCAGGTCCCTTTCCTCCAAGGCTGGCTCGGAGACCGGCTCCACGATGGACTCGCTTGGCGCCTCCTTATATCCCTCCTCCTGCTGGACAGGGGATTCGAGACCCACATCCGAACCGAGGAGCTCCTCGATCAACGAAGCTTCGGAGGGCTCGAAGGTTCTCCGTTCCATGGGGATATCCGCGATGAAGAGCTCCTCCGCCTCAGGCGTAGCAGGAGCAGGGAATTGAAGTTCGGCAGGCCCTTCTTCCCCGGTAAGTTCAGCAAGCTTCGTTTTGGCTTCGTGGTTATGAGGGGCCTTGGCCAGGATTCTTTCATAGGTGATCCTGGCCTCCTCATGCATCCCCTGCTGGAGATAAAATTCTGCCTCGGCGAGATCCTCGGAGAGGTCAGAGCTCTCCTTGAAAGGCTCTTCCAGAACACGGATCTCCTCTTCCGGTAGGCCTTCCCTGTCCTCCTCTAAGAAGGCCTGAACCTCCTCCGGCAACTCTTCGTCTTGGATCTCGATCATCCTCAGATCCTCTGGCTCACGCTCCCCCAGGGCAGACACTTCCGGGGGCAACTCCGCAGGGGAGGGGGGAAGAGAGACCTCGGGTGGGGATTCCCTGAAGGTAAGGGGCCTCAAAAGCTCCTGGGCCCTCTCGTTTCCAGGGGCCAAGGTGAGGACCTCCTCGAGAGCCATAGCCGCCTCGGAGGTTCGGCCGTCGTGCAGGTATAACTCGGCGATAGCCAAGGCCTCTGCCGCCCCTTCCCCGACAAGGCCCCGGCTGAGGTAGAGGTCCTTGAGCTTGGAGTGAAGGGTGATGTTTTCGGGAAACATGGCGGAGGTCGCCTTGAGCTGATTGATGGCCCGCTCATAGAGCCCGTATTTCAGATAGACCTCGGCTTCGACCAGCGCCTCGGAAACCAACGGGTCCCCTTCGAGGCTGACCTGAATCTCACGCTCAGGGATCTCGACCTGGAGGGGGCTGGTGGACAGCTCCTCCAGGGCTGAGGGCCCCTCCTCCTCCAGGATGGCGACTTCGCCAAAGGGATCCTTGTATTCTGAAGGCTCCTCCATCCTGGCCATCTCCCCAGGTTCCTCAAGCCCCTCGGCCTCTTCCATCAACGGAGCGAGCTCTACAGGTTCTTCCAATCCTTGGTCCGAAGGGATCGGGGATGGTTCGTAAGCTTCCCTCTCTTCAAAGGTTTCCAACCACTGAACGGCGTCTTCTCCACCGGCCTCTTCGGCCACAAGGGGGCCTTCGACCCCCATATCCTGTAGCCTCGACCGGGCCAGGGAATCCTGAGGATCAATGGAGAGGATTTTTTCATAAACTGCCCGTTCTTCGTCGAGGCGTCCAGCCTCCGCGTAGAAGACGGCGAGCTGGGTAAACTCCTCCTTGGCTCTTTCGAGGTCTCCGGCCCTCACCAGGAGTTCAGCCAGCTTCACCCTGGCCTTTGCATACGTTGGATCGACATCCAAAATTCCCCGGAAGAGTTCAAAAGCCGAATCCGGCTTCCCTTGATTGATGAGCCGCTCGGCCACGGCGTCGTACTGGTTGAAGGCCTCCACGAACTTTTCTTGCCGGAGGAAGAGCTGTCCTAAATGGAGCCTAGGTTCCATGGCCTGGGGGTCGAGGCCCACGATCTTCTGATACACTCCTACCGCCTCGTCTAAAAGCCCCTTCTGTTCGTAGGCCTGGCCCAAGAAGGGCAAGCAGGAAATATTAGTCGGATCAACGGAGGTGGCAATGCTCAACTCCTGGATAGCCTCATCATAGCTTCCAGACTGAAACAGGAGTCGCCCCAAGTTCGAGTGCGCCTCGAAGGAGCCTGGATCGAGCTGGACAATCTTCTTCAGGAGTCGGACGGCCTCCCCCAGGTGGCCCATCTTCCGTGCCGCCTGCGCTCCCTTAGAGAGTCGGGCCACGGCCTCTTGGATCATCCCTTCTTTCGCGAGCATGTCCGCCAGCTTCGCGAAGAGCACCGAGTTGCCAGGCTCCAGGTCGGCGATCCGTTGATAGATCTCTAAGGCCTTCCGGTTCTCCCCCTGCTTGAGGTATTGCTCGGCCACGCCCATGTACTGGATCTTCGCCTCCCCTAGAAGGCCTTGTTCGGCATACAGGTTAGCGCAGGCCAAGGAAGCGTCAATATTCTGGGGTTTAAGTTTAAGGACCTTCTTATAGAGGGCGATGGCCTTCACCGCATCGCCGTCGGCCCGGTAGAGCTCACCAAGCCTGATGTACCGTGCGACGGCCTGGTCGGTGTCCCCCCTCCGGGCGTAAAGGTCCCCTAAGGCGTTGTTGACCGCGAAGTCGTTGGGGTCCACCTTCAGGATGGTTTCATATTCAGCAATGGCCTTATCCACCCGTCCCTGCTGGGTGTAGGCGAGGGCCGCTTGCAGGGCTTTCCTTTTATCGAACGCCATAAAAACCCCCAAGAACGCTCAAGAATTCCCCTTTACCCTAACAAAAGGAAAGGGAGCCTGTCAAGCTTCAAAACAGGGATGGCTTGGGAATGAGGCCTCAGGTCAGAGGGGGGCAAAACCGTCCTACCCGATCTCCCCCAATGGGCTAAACTTGATGAAGCAGCTCCCCTGGCGTGTGGCCTAAGGGTTCTACCCCGCTTCGATACTCCAGCCCTGGGAAGCATACTTCCCTTCAACAAGGGTTTGGGTGAGACGGAGCTCTTCTTCTTGAAGGACTCCACCATCAAAACGGATCCCAAGGGCCTGGGCCATCCCTTGAGCAATTGCGGTCTCCACCTCTGACACAGGAGGAAGCCGCCCCAGGATCTCGCGAAGGGAGGTAACCCTGTTCCCGAGAGACCTGTCCCCCAGGCCATCCCCCGGGACAATGGTTGCAAACCGCTTGGGGTCGAACTCCAACAGGAGGGTACCATGCTGGAGAAGGCTCCCCTTGAACCGCCGTTGGGCGGAACCGGTCAGTTTCTTGGGTCCGACCCGGAGCTCGTAGGGAGCAAATGAGAGGAAACACCAAGGGGAGGATGAGGCGGAGCCGGGGGCACTTCGAGGGGCCAGAGAAGCCTCGACCCCCAGGGCCTGAAGTCCCAACACAAGTCCCATGGCAATCCTCTGATAGCTTTCGAGCACCGAGGCTTTGGACCAGAGGCCAGTATCTGGGAAGATGATAGCGTAGTTCAACTCGCGGTCGTGCAGAACCGCTTTCCCTCCTGTCGGTCTTCGCACGACATCAAGACCGATCCGGAAGCAAGCCTTCAAGTTGAGCACATCCCACCGTTGAAAATAGCCAATAGACACTGCCGGTGGATCGAAGCGGTAGAGACGTAGGGTGGGATAAGGATGGTGGAAGGGGGCGAGGCGCGCCAGGGCCTCGTCCAAAGCCATGTTGAACCGGGCTTGGCCAGGACCCATTCTTAGGAGGCGCCCAACCCCGTGCATCATTTCCTTCCCTATTGGCCATGCGATCCAGCCATGGCTGGAGTATCAGGGCTAGTTCCCATCATCCCTCGGGCGGTCAGGACGGCTTGCCGATATCCCGATGGCGAACGGACACCTCATACCCGTCCTGGCGAAGCATCTTAGCCAACTCCTCGGTGACGAAGACGGATCGGTGCCTTCCCCCGGTGCAGCCGATGGCAATGGTGAGATAGGCCTTTCCCTCCTGGATGTAAAACGGGAGGACGAAAGTAATGAAGTCCAAGAGTTTCTCCAAGAAAGCCCGTGTCTGAGGAAAGCCAAGCAAATAGTCTGCCACTTTAGGATCCTGGCCGGTGAGGGGCTGTAGCCCCTGGACGAAATGCGGGTTTGGGAGAACCCGAACGTCGAACACCAGGTCGCTCTCGTAAGGGAGTCCAAACTTATAGCCGAAGGAAACAAAGGAGAAGGCCGTCTTGGGGGCCTTGGGCTGAAAGTCCAGGAAGGTGTTTAAGAGGACCTTTCGGAGTTCATGAACGGTCAAGGGGGAAGTGTCGATAATAAGGTCGGCCTGAGCCTTCAGGGAAGCGAGGAGTTCTCTTTCCCCGTGGATCCCCTCTTGGACCATCCCGCTCCGGGCCAGGGGATGGGGTCGGCGGGTCTCGCTGAAGCGGCGGATGAGGGCCTCGTCACTGGCATCCAGGAAGATCACCTGGACGAAATGCCCCTCTTTTTTCAGATCCTCGAGGGCCCGAGAGAGATCTCCAAGGAATTCTCCTTCCCGGACGTCAACGACGAGGGCTACCCGGTCAATCCGCTTCTCCGATTGGAGGCAGAGCTCCGCAAACTTGGGAATCAGGGTGGGAGGAAGATTATCGACGCAGAAGAAGCCAAGATCCTCGAGGCACTTGATGGCCTGGCTCTTGCCTGCACCCGACATCCCGGTGATGATAACGAACTCCATACGGGTTAGGTTTCAGGTTCGATAAGGCCAAAGTTGCCGTCCTTCCGCCGGTACAGCACGTTCACTTCCTCGGTATCGGCGTTCCGGAAGACGAAAAAGTTATGGCCCACGAGGTTCATGTGGATGATAGCCTCCTCCAAAGAGAGGGGCTTAAAGGCAAAGCGCTTCATCTTCACCACCTTCGGCTCATCCTCGAGGGGCGTCGCCTTTACTGTCCGTCTCGCCGATGAGGCGGTCCTCTGCCCCCCCCGCCCCTGGTGGGCTGAGAGCTTCTCCTTGTAGCGTCGGAGCTGACGTTCGAGCTTATCCATGACAAGATCCACTGAAGAGTAGAGATTCTCGGTCGCTTCCTCTCCACGGATAGTAATGTCACGGGCCCTCAAGGTGATCTCTGCGATTTGACGGTACTTTTCGATAGAGAGGATGACATGGGCACTGGTGATGCTGTCGAGATACTTCTCCAGTTTTTTCAGCTTTCGCTCCGTGTGCCGCCTGAGGGCCGGGGTGAGCTCCAGGTTCCTGGCCGTGATGGTGATCTGCATCTTCCCCTCAGAAGTCCTTAGACCCGCCTCCTTTGGCTGGAAGAGGGGATCTTGAGTTGGGCTCGGTACTTGGCCACGGTCCGTCTGGCAATTTCGATGCCGTGCTCTTTGCGCAGGATCTCCGCGATCTTCTGGTCGCTTAAAGGCTTCCCTCCTTCGGCGGTGAGGTACTTTCGAACCAGGTCCTTGACTTTCAAGGACGAGACGCTCTCCCCGTCGGTGGCCGGTACCCCCCGATGGAAGAAGTATTTCAACTCGAAGAGACCCTGCGGGGTCTGAACATATTTGTTGGTGGTCACCCGGCTCACCGTCGATTCGTGCATCCCGATATCATCGGCGACCTCCCTTAAGGTCAATGGCCGTAGCGCTGAGATCCCCCTCTCCAAGAACCCGCCCTGAAACTTGACGATGCTCTCGGTGACCTTATAGAGGGTCCTTTGCCGCTGGTGGATGCTCTTGATCAGCCAGAGGGCCGACCTCATCCTCTCCTCCACATACTCTCGGACATCCCTGGGGCAGCTTGCACGCCTCGAGAGGAGAGCCCGGTAGTAGGAGTTGATCCGGAGCCGCGGGAGCCCCTCCTCATCCAGAACGACGACAAAGCGGTCATCCACCTTGATGATGAAGACGTCGGGCATGATGTAATGAGGGGCCTCGGTGTCGAAGGGCCGACCCGGTTTCGGGTCCAGCGAGGTGATGAGGGCCAGGGCCGATTGGACCTCGGCAATGGGAACGCCAAGCTTCTCCGCTAGCTTCTTGGGTCTCATCCCCTCTAACTCGCCGAGGTGTTCGGTGAGGATAAGGCAGGGCAGGGACATGTCGCCATCGATGGCGTCGAGTTGCAGGAGAAGGCATTCCTTCAAATCCCTGGCCCCGACCCCGATGGGATCAAGCTCCTGGACGAGCTTCAAGGCCTTCTCCATCGCCTCCCGGGGGATCTGACCCTCCCCCAGTTCTTCCATGGCATCGAAGCCCCCGATGAGGTAGCCGTTCTCGTCCAGGTTTCCAATGATCAGCGCCCCCAGTTTCTTAAGCTCCTCGTCAGAGGTGGAAAGATGCAGTTGGAACATGAGATGCTCAGCGAGGGAACGAGGTTTCGTGAGATACCGTTCAGGGTCTGGCCGTTCGACATCCTCCTTAGGAGGTTCGGGCCTGTAATCTGAGGTCCCCTCCAGGTAGGCATCCCAATCAAAATCGGCCACGGGATCCTCGCCGTCCTCCGCACCTCCAGAGGCCGAGGCCTCTTGACCTATTCCCTCTGTTTCCCCCTCGAGGCCCCCCTGAACCTCTTCTTGCACCTCCTCCAGGACCGGGTTCTCCTCCAGTTCTTTCCTGAGGATCTGGACGAGCTCCAGCTTGGTGAGCTGCAGAAGATTGATCGCCTGCTGCAGCATGGGCGTCATGATCATCTTCTGCGTTTGGCGAAGGCCGAGCTTCATCTCAAGAGACATGGACCATCCAGCCGCGATGGGCGGGCCGCCGAAGATCAATAGGACAGCCGGCGACCTAGACCCTGCGACGCCTCCTTGTGGTGAAGGTTTCTAAACCTCCCTACAGGTGGAACTGGGCCCCCAGATAGATCTCCCGAGCCCGCTCATCCGAGGCCAACTCCTGGGCGCTCCCGAAGAGAAGAACCTTACCTTCATAGATGAGGTAAGCCCGGTCTACTACCTTCAAACATTCCCTCACGTTATGATCGGTGATCAAAAGGCCGATCCCCCACTTCTTCAGCCGAGCCATGATCCGCTGGAGCTCAGAGACGGCGATGGGGTCGAGCCCGGCAAAGGGCTCATCCAACAGCAGGAAGGCAGGCGATGTCGTGATGGCCCGGGTGATCTCCACCCGCCGCCGCTCCCCACCGGAGAGGGTATACGCCTTCGCGCTCGCCAGATGTTCCAGGTCTAACACCTTGATGAGCTCCCGGAGCCGTTGCTCCCGCTCCCGCCGATCGAGGTCTAAGGTCTCCAGAATGGCAAGGATGTTTCCCTCCACCGTCAGTTTCCGAAAGACCGATGGCTCCTGCGGGAGAAACCCAAGTCCCCTGGAAGCACGCTCCCATACCGGGAGATAGGTGATGTCCGCGCCGTTTAACCACACCCGCCCCCCATCCGGCCTGAGGAACCCCAAGATCATATGGAAGGTCGTGGTCTTGCCGGCCCCATTAGGTCCCAAGAGCCCGACCACCTCTCCCGCCCGGAGGTGGAG
>JACQHM010000047.1 GCA_016199025.1 Candidatus Methylomirabilota bacterium
GCTCATGGCCGCCGCCGAGGTAGAGGGTGCCATCGCGAGGCTGGCCCAGATGGCCCGGGCGGTGGGGATCCACCTGATCGTCGCCACCCAACGCCCCTCGGTGGACGTCATCACCGGGATGATCAAGGCCAACTTCCCGGCCCGCCTCTCCTTCCAGGTCTCTTCCAAGGTGGACTCCAGGACCATCTTGGACATGAACGGGGCCGAGCAACTGTTGGGTTACGGTGATATGCTCTTCATTCCACCCGGCAGCTCAAAGCCGATCAGGATCCACGGGTGCTACGTCTCCGAGCCGGAGATCCGGCGGGTCGTGGACTTCCTGAAGGGTCAGGGGGAGGCCGAACCCTTCTCATGGTCCCTTCTTCCCGAGGAGGCGAAGGCCCCTTCGGAAGAGGAGCCGGACGACCAGCTCTACCGCCAGGCGGTGGAGATCGTGGTCCAGACGAGGCAGGCCTCTATCTCCCTCCTTCAGCGGAGGCTCCGGGTAGGATTCAACCGGGCGGCCCGGTTGATCGAACGGATGGAGGCCGAGGGGATCGTGAGCGCCATGGAGGGGTCCAAGCCCCGCGAGGTGTTAACCGACCGGAAGGAGTAGGGAACGGTTCTCATGCGGCATTTCTTCGTTCTTGTCTGTCTCGGCTTCCTTCTGGCCATGGCCCCCCTTGCCATCGGCCTTGCCCTGACGGCGGAAGAGGTGGCGGAGCGGCTCCAGGCCGCCTACCGGGAGATCCAGACGTTCCAGGCCAGGTTCGTCCAGAGCACCACCAACCGCTCCCTGGGTCGGACCATCGAGGGCTCAGGCGAGGTCGCCATGAAAAAGCCGGGCAAGATGCGGTGGGAGTATCAGAGCCCTGAGCCTCAGCTCATCGTCTCCGACGGCAAGACCCTCTGGATCTACAACCCTAAGGACCGCCAGGTCATCGTCCAGGAGGCCTCGGAGGCTTTCTCCCTCGTCTCGCTAAGTCTGCTGGCCGGAAAAGGGGACTTAAGACGAGAGTTCAAGATCCGCCCCATTGAGCACGCCGGGACGGCAGGGCTGAAATCCCATCTTTTAGAGCTTTCGCCCAAACGGTCTGAGGCGGCATTCGCCCGGATGATCCTCCAGGTAAACCCGGAGGACTTCACCGTCCAGAAGGTGACCATCTTCGACCTGTACGCCAACACGACCGTCATCGCCTTCGAGGATCTGAAGCTCAATCCCCCCCTCCCTGACTCCCTGTTCGCCTTTACCCCGCCCAAAGGGGTAGAGGTCGTAAGGCCGCCAAAGGCCCTCAGGCCTTAAACGACAGGACGAAAGAGGCATCTCTCCCCCCTGACGGATTTGGCGACACCCCTGTTTTCACAGGAGCGGGGTGTGGGCCGTAACCCCTTACCAGATCTCATTTTTTTCCCATTGACCGTGTACGGCATGAAGATTGCACTCTGAGTCCCTGGACGATCAAGAAAGGTCAGGGACATGGGACAGAAGACTCTGGCGGCAGACAATGACCGGTCTTACATGGAGCTCTTCAAGGAGCTTCACGCCCTTCGGCGCCATCAGGAGGTTCTTTTGGAGACCATGGGGGAGGGGGTGGTGGAGGCCGACCAGGAGGGGACGATCGTCTCTGTCAACCATGCGGCGCTGGAGATCTTTGAAAGGCCGAAGTGGGAGCTGGTCGGAAGGCCTCTCGTCTCGCTCTTCAGGGAAGGGAGTCGCCTCCACCTTGGGGCGATCCTGGCCCAGCTCCAGAGGGGCCGGACCCCCCAAGGGACGGCAACGCTTTCTCACGGGGAGCGGATCCTCCAGCTCCACTTTACCAGAATCGGCGAGGATTGGGAGACCTCAGGTTTCTTCATGATCATCCAGGACATCACAGCGCTGGCGAGGAGGATCCAGGAGCTCTCAACCTGGAATGGAAGGCTTATGAGGCTGGATCAGCTCAAATCAGATTTCCTTGGAATGCTGTCCCACGACCTCCATACGCCCTTGACGGCCATCAAGGGATCCTTGGATGTTGTGCTGGAGGAGGAGATCAGTCCCGAGCTCAAGGAGGAGCTCCTCACCATTGCCCGGGAGAACACCGAACGCCTCTTCCGGATGCTGAGCAACATCCTGGATCTGGTCAGGATCGAGGCGGGCAGGCTTGAGGTCCTAAAGGAGCCTTTCGATCTCCCCCTGGCGCTTAGAGAGGCCATGGAGCGTCTCAGACCCATGGCTGTCAAAAAATCCCTTTCCTTCAATCTCACCCTTCATGGGCCGATCCCCCTCCTCCCTGCCGATCCCATCAGGATGGGGCAGGTCTTTGTCAACCTCTTCTCGAACGCCATCAAATTCACCCCTCCAGGAGGGGTGATCACGGTGGAGGCCTTGGATCGGTCAAGGGAGGTAGAGGTCATCGTGGCCGATAGCGGCATCGGCATTCCCCAGGAGCATCTGTCAAGGGTCTTCGAAAAGTTCTACCGGATCCCCATCGAGGGGGAGAGGATCGAGGGGACGGGCCTGGGCCTCGCCATTTGCAAGGCGATCGTCGAGGAGCATGGCGGGCGGATCTGGGTGAAGAGCCAGATCGGAGCGGGGAGTCGATTCTACTTCACCCTCCCCAAAGACTCAGGGGCCACGGTTAGGGGGTAAAGGTCAAGGTCAATGGGCGACATCCTCCAACAACTGGTGGCGGCCTTCGAGAAGATGGCCGGTTCGTTTCAGCTCCTGTCCCGGCACTTAAGCCAGCAGGTGGACGAGCTGTCGTCAAGGAACGCCGCTCTAGAGGCCCGCCTTCGGGAGCTTACCGAGGATCACCGGCACCTATTGGAGTCCAACACGGAGTTGAGCCGTGCTGTGGCTGAGCTCAGCCGCAAGAACCAAGAGCTCCTCCAGAGGCAGGAGGAGTTGCAAAGGCAGGATCACCTGAAGACCGACTTCCTGGCGACCATCTCCCACGAACTCCGGACGCCCCTGACCGCCCTCAAAGGGGCCTTGAGCCTCCTCTTGGAAGAGGAGCTCACGGGCCCCAGGCGTGAGTTCTTGGAGATCGCCCAGCAGAACGCCGACCGGATGTTCCGTCTCGTGACGAACCTTCTGGACCTGACCAGGCTTGAGGCGGGAGGGATCGGGTTGGAGCGGAGATGGGTGGATCTCGTCGAGCTGGTCAAAAGCGCCGCCGGGATGCTCCGGCAGGCGGCCAGGGAGAAGGGGATCCAGATCCAACTCTCCTACCCCGAAGGGATGGCCCCCGTGTGGGCGGACGAAGAGCGGCTGTTAAGCGTCCTCACCAATTTCCTGGAGAATGCCATCAAGTTCTCATCCCCCGAGGGCCGGATCGACCTGGAGATCTCCTCGTCCCCGGACGAGGTGCAGGTGGCCGTCGCGGATCAGGGACCCGGCATTCCTGCTGACGAGCTCCCGAGGATTTTCGATCGGTTCTACCAGGTGGAGGTTCCCCAGGGTCGTCGGATCGGCTTGGGACTGGGGCTTTATATCTGCAAGGCCATTGTCGAGGAGCACGGGGGGCGGATCTGGGCGGAGCGCAGCGGGCGGGGGAGCCGGTTTTGCTTTACCCTCCCCCGGCATGAAAGGGTTCAACCGTAGAGCTATCGGCAGGTGACAATGGAGGGGACGGCCTTGGTCCGTTCCCTTTTTTTCTTTGTCCTCTTCAAAGGATTGTGTATGATAGGTGAGTTCGATTAGTGGCCCTAGCGTATGGAATAGGAGCTTCGGGCCCTCGTCCTCGGAGAGGGCTTTTCCCTGGTGCCGTGGACCGTGGGCCATGTAGCGGGCTTTTGTAGAGGTTCGATCATGAACGGTGTGAGGCTTGATGAGAGGGATAAGGTCCTCGTCGTCGATGATGAGGAAGGGATCGCCCGGATGATCCAGGTCCTCTTGGAAAGCAAGGGCTTTTCCACCTTCGTCGCCAATTCAGGTAAGACGGCCCTGGAGCTGTTAGGCTCCTCTCCTGTGGACCTGGTTCTCCTGGACATCATGATGCCTGGCTTCGACGGGTACCAGGTCCTGAGGCAAATCAAGGAAGACGAAGAGCTTCGGCATCTGCCCGTCATCCTGTTAACGGCCAAGGATGGGTTGAAGGACAAGGTGGAGGGCCTGAGGCTTGGAGCCGACGACTACATCACGAA
>JACQHM010000040.1 GCA_016199025.1 Candidatus Methylomirabilota bacterium
CCTTGGTGCTCTCCGTGATCCCCGCCGCCATGCCCCGGATCGCTTCCAGCCTCCCCCGCGCCCCTTGGGGGACCCTTCCACCGGTCAGGAGCTTCTCGACCGTGGGGAGGAGGGCCCTGGCCGAACTCCCGACCTCCATCTGCATGGTTTGGAGGACGAGCCGGTTGATCCCTCTGGCCTGGTAGCCGACCTGGGGGTGGAGCTCCCGGACGAAGTCACTCACGGCCTCGTAGAGGGCCTTTTGCTCTGTCGTTGGCTTCAACCTAATAGTGTGGGCAGAGCGCGGGGGGAGGCGTTGCTCCACCTGGCTCCGGCTGTTCCGGATCATGCACTCGCCTAACAGCTCCCTGAGCGTTTGGATGTTCTTGGGCCGCCGGCGCTCCCCTCGGGTGACGAACTCCCGCTTGAACTGCCGTAAGGTCTTCAACTGGCCGGGCTTCAAGATCGTGACCAGGTTGAAGAGTTCCTCCAAATCATTCTGGACAGGGGTGGCGGTGAGAAGGAGGATGAACTTCTTGTCCAAGACGTTGACGAACTGCCAGTTCACGGTGGACCGGCTCCTCAGGTGGTGGGCCTCATCGACGATGACCAGATCGTATCGGATCCCCTGGATCATGGAGGCATGGTCCACTGCCTTGGCCGTGGGGAGCGAGGCGATGACCAAGGGGAAATGGGCCCAGGCCTCCTTCCCCAGGGCCTTGAACTCCGGATCCTCGTGGGTGATGAAGGAGAGGTCGAATTTCGCCTCCATCTCCTCCTTCCACTGCTCCACCAACCCTGGCGGGGTGAGGATGAGGGCCTTCCGCACCAACCCCCGCATCATGTACTCTTTCAAGATGATCCCGGCCTCGATGGTCTTCCCCAACCCCACCTCGTCACAGAGGAGCGCCCGGCCCCTGAACCGTCGGAGCACCTTCCTGGCGGCCTCGATCTGATAGGGATAATGCTCCATGTTTCGCAAGGTGGGGAGGCAGATCAGCTCCTCGAACTCCTGGATCAGAGAGGCCTGGTGGGCCAGGAGGTTGAGCTGATACGCCTCGCGGGACTCGAAACGCCCCTCCTCCACCCACTTGAGGAGCTTCAGGTCCCCCTCCTCGAAACGTAGGCTATAGTCCTTCCACCCCTCCTGCAAGGACACCTGTGCTCTCCCTTGTGCGTCGCGACTCGATTATAGGGCGGAGGCGGAAGGGCGTCAACAGGAGTCCGTGGAAGGCAGACAATTTGAGATAAGGCTATCGTAGCCGACTGTGGACCTTAAAGGGACCATCTGATGAAGGGGCGTGAAGAGCCATCGGAACCCCCGCTCCCGTGGGCAAGGGGAAATCCCCCCGTTCCCCCCTTTCCCAAAGGGGGGGTGGGGGGATTTCTATGGGCGATGGCGTCGCACCCCAGCCGTGCCGGCCATCAGCTTTTGGATCAAAGCACGATGCTCGACGGTGAGGCGCTGGATTTCTTGAGCATCATAGAGTTCATCGCTGAATTCGTGGGTCTCCCAATACTCACGTTCAGCGTCCTCAGATGGAAATGTTGCTGGGATCTCGTCGAGCGAATGAATGATCTTGCGTTTCCGCTCACGGCTCATCGACGCTGGTACCTCCGTTTTTGAGTGGGTGTCATTTCCACCGCGCTAATGGGACGGATCAGCAGGTTTCCCTCTGCATCCTGTCGCAACGTATAGATGACTCGAAGATACTTGCCAGATGTCCGGGCCCGGCCAAGGAGCTCGTAACGGACCTCGCCGCCGACTTGTATCCTCTTGGTACGAAGGGCACGTTGGTCAAGGAGTGCTTCTTCAATTTCCCAATCCTGCACGCCATGCTTCACGTTTTTGTTGGTATTCCCTGCATCCCACTGAAACATCCAAATATCCTATGACCACCCTGCACCTGATCCTCCGGGCCGATGAGGTCAATCGGTCTCCTTGGCGACCTAATGGTTCAAAGATACAAGAATGCTTAAAGTGGGGCAAGAAGAAAGATAGGGTAGCTCAAGCATCTCGACCTCGGCGACGGAAGAAACTCTGGTAGATTCCTCAGGTGACAAGTGGAAGTTCGGCGGGGTGCAGGTATTTTCCAGATTACGGGAAGGTGTGCGTGACGAGGTTGTTAAAGCTGCAGTTTGACCGTTCGACTGCCTGTAGCAGAATTGTTTTTCCGCTGGCTTGGTTGGGCACGAATCCACTCAGGTGCACGTGGCCACTGGTATCCGCCACGGCACGTGCGGTCAGCTTCGGATTGAGGATGTCAACCGTGACCCCGGGGCATCCTGGGACAGCAGTGGAACTGCTCTGGAACCCATGGACGAAGAAAACCTTCGCGTCAGGCGTGGCGCAGCTCACCTCGAGGGTATTGACCGTTCCGGCCAGACCTGGGGTGGGGCCGCTAAGGATCAGACCTAAGTCCTGTACCGTCACCACTACAGTATCCGGTGCGCTGTCCACTAAGCCGTCATTCGTGATGAGCTGAAAGGTTAGGAGGGTTCCAGCCGGTCCCACGCACGGTGCCTCGAAGCTGGGAGTAGGGCTGGTCGGATTAGAGAGCGTCACCATCGGTCCCGTCGTCTGGGTCCAACTGAAGATCAGAGGGTCGCCGTCAGGGTCGCTGCTTCCTGTGCCATCTAATGTCACTGTAGCCCCCTCGTTCACCGTCTGATCAGGGCCGGCATTCGCGATGGGAGACAGGACAACTCGCGCAGTGGCCAGGGCTCCTTTTGAAAACAGCTCTCCAGCAGCGTTCGTACCAGAGGCCGAAAAAGCAATGATGTATGCTCCGGCAAGGCCGGGTGGTGGCAAGTAGAGATTTCCATAGAGTCCATCGTCGGTGGAGCCATCACCGTGAAGCCCGTCATCGAGAAGCCCCACGGTATCTGTGAATCCATCAGGATGGGAAACCACCGCTTCAACGTTGGCACCTAACACTGGAAAAAGACCATTTTCGATTAGTTGGGTATTTACTACGACCTGCTCAGAAGGACCGTACTGCCCTTTAAGCGGACCAATCGCCAGAGTGACCCCTCCTTCTGGAATGGCGGTGGCAAGAAATCCGGTGCTGTATACCTAAGCCGTGAAACGTACTTTAGCCCTTCGGTGGCAGCCAATAATAGCGCAAAAATGCTTGGTTCTTCACGGCTTAGGTCTACAGCACCCGAATTTCAAGGCTGTGGATATTGTTCGGCTGGCCGAAGTCGTGCCACACAAAGAAAACGTTCGGCCCGCTTACCGCGATACCAGGCTGCCCCGAATCCTCAGGATTTCGCGAAATATTAAGCAGCGGGGAAAAGGTCAATCCATTGTCGGTCGATCGACGCAGCAGCGCCTCCCCGGTGCCGAAGAAATCATCTCCCCTACTATGAACACACCACCCAGTCCATCCACCGTGATGTTTGGGGCTCCCGACCCCGTCGGAGTGTTCGAGACATTAATGGGGGATGAGAACGTCGCTCCGCCATCGGTGGATCTGGCTAAGACGATCTCGGCACCGTTATTGATCTCTTGCCAGGCAACGAACACATTTGGGCCGCTCGCGGCCACAACGGGGAATTGAGACGGGCAATTTGGGGTACTGGAGAGATTAGTTGGAGTCGAGAATGTGAGACCACCATCCACAGAGTGAGCGTACACAATTCCCGCGATCGGAACCAAACTTCTCCACCAGACGACGTGAACGGTAGATCCGCTCGCAGCAACCCAAGGTGCTGCGAAAGTCCATCGAGATGTTGCTGGCTAGGGCCGACCCCGAGCGGCTCCAGGTAGCCATGAAGCTCCTGAAAGCCATCCTTGACTGATCCGGGATCTCTTTAGATAGCAAGGGCTGCCATCCCTTAGGCCCTCAACGACCTATCAATGAACAGGTCTTCATCCAAATCATCCCAACGAATCCCCACGCCTCGACCAATGAGCGATCAGTTCTGTCGCTCTGCGTCAATAGCATCTCGGAGGCGGGGGAATCACTCCAAGGAGACGCTAATCTCGCGCCCATTGATTCTCATAGTCTGTCCACCTTTCAAAGGAAGTATCGGCCAATCAGCCTGATCTCCGTCAGCTTTGTCTACCAGCGTTGCCCTGATTCACCCCTGCGGATCTGTTATATGCCCATGGGACCCTTGCCCGTTGACACCCTTGGCCTCTCGGTCTATAGTGGGGCCGATCACTTGGTGGAGGCAAAGGAGATTGCTTCGCTCGCAATGACAGGGTCTGGATAAAGCCGGTGAACGGTTATGAGGCATGAAACAGGACAGTTGTTGACTCTGACAGAGAGGGGGCGATCATGAAGGAGAAAGGGGAGGCTGAGCGACGGGTCGATGCCGCGGACCTCACAAGGGTGGTCACGGCTATCTTCCAACGGGTGGGGATGTTAGAGGAGGACGCGGACCTCCTGGCCACGACCCTCATTGCCGCCGACCTCCGTGGTGTCCACTCCCATGGTGTCATGAGAGTGCCCAACTATGTTCATCGCTTGACCAAAGGCGGCGTGGACCCTCGTGGACGCCCACGCATCGTGCGGGACATGGGCGCGGCCCTCCTGGTGGATGGGGGAAACAGCATGGGCCAGATCGGTGGGCGCTTCGCCATGGAGCGGATCATTGAACGGGCCAGGACAACGGGGATCGCGGCAGCCGGTGTTCGGGGGAGCAACCACTGCGGGGCGATGGCCTACTTTGCCATGATGGCCCTGGAAGAGGATATGATCGGCCTGGCAACCACCAATGCCCTGCCGGTCATGGCCCCCTGGGGCGGGGCCGAGCGGATCCTCGGCATCAACCCCCTGGCGGTCGCCATCCCGACCGGTGAGGAGTTCCCCATCGTCCTGGATATGGCCTTTAGCGGCTCGGCCCGCGGCAAGATCCAGATCTACCACCAGAAGGGGCTCCGCCTGCCCGAGGGCTGGGCGCTGGATGCCGAAGGCCGTCCGACGACCGACCCCGCGGCCGCCCTCGACGGCCTGCTCATGCCCATCGGGGGGTTCAAAGGGACCGGCCTGGCTCTTGTGATGGGCCTCCTGTCCGCTGTCCTCACCGGGGCCAGCTACGGCACCGAGCTGGGCAGTCTGGAGACGGGATCCCGCCCCGGGGAGGACGGGCATTTCTTCATGGCTATCCGCGTGGCCGCCTTCGAAGACGTGGACCGGTTCAAGGCGAGGGTGGATGGGGTCATCCGCCAGATCCACGCCTGCCGCTTAGCGGAAGGTTTCAACCGGACCTACGCGCCGGGTGAGCTGGAGTTTCTCACCGAAGCGGCGTACCGGCGGGACGGCATCCCGCTGAATGCGGTCACCTTGGCCGACCTCATGGAGGAGGGGAAGCGGCTGGGCGTGGACGTGACGGCTCTTGCGTCTTCGTAAGCCAAGGAGAGGATATGCAGTATCGAAGGTTCGGGAAGACGGGGTATCAGGTGTCCGAGATCAGCTTCGGCGCCTGGGGGATCGGGAAAGGCTGGTGGGGGCCAACGGACGACGCCCTCTCGATCCGGGCCCTCCTTCGGGCGATGGAGCTGGGGGTCAACTTCATCGATACGGCCTATGGTTACGGCGATGGGCATAGCGAGCGGTTGATCGCCCAGGCGTTTCGAGAGTACGGTCGGCGGGTCTTCGTGGCGACCAAGATCCCCCTTCGGACCTCGGACTGGCCGCCCAGACCTGGCACCCGGGCCCGGGAGGCATTCCCGGGGAAATGGATCGTGGACCACACGGAGCGGAGCTTGAGGAACCTGGAGACCGAGTGTCTCGATCTCCAGCAGCTTCACATCTGGCGGGATGAGTGGCTGAAAGAGGATGAGTGGCTGGAGGCGATCCAACGGTTGAAGGAACAGGGGAAGATCCGGTTCTTCGGGGTCTCCATCATCGACCATCAGCCGGAGACCGCTCTGAAGATCGTCGCATCAGGGGTCGTCGATACCGTCCAGGTGATCTACAATATCTTCGACCCATCGGCTGCCGAGGAACTCTTCCCCCTCTGCCGCCAGCACGACGTCGGGGTGATCGCCCGGGTCCCCTTCGACGAGGGAAGCCTGACGGGGAAGCTCAAGCCGGACATGAAGTTAGACCCCAATACTTTTCAGGGTTTCTACTTCAAGGGGAGCCGCCTCCAGGAGACCTGCCGGCGGGTAGAGAGGCTGAAAGGTCTCCTCCGTGAAGGGATCGAGACCCTGCCGAAGCTCGCCCTGAAGTTTTGCTTAAGCCACCCGGCGGTCTCAACCGTGATCCCTGGGATGCGGCGGCCGGAGCATGTGGAGGAAAATGTTGCCGCCTCGGACGGGAAGCTCCTTAGCCAAGCGGAGCTCCTGGCCTTAAAGGCCCATGCCTGGCCCAGGAACTTCTATCAATGAGTCCCATCTCGTCTCACGGGGAAGCCTGTCTGGGATACCTCCGGGAAGGGTATGCGGCTTGGCAGAACCCCAGAGGGACGGGCTGGGCCTTCGCCGTCCGGGTGGAGCACCGCCTGGGGCTCTCTCTAGAGGAGGGGATTGCCTGCTTCGATCGCCTCACTCAACTCGGCTTGATCCAGCCCTATCCAGGGCCAAATCTGATGGGGACCTATCGCCTAACCCTCAAAGGTGTTGCCTTCATGGAAATGCTCCCTTGGCTCGAGGAGGCCGCCCGATCCCTCTTCTCCGTCATCGATGCCGATCCAGACCTTGGAGACGAGGAGAAGGAACAGGCCAGAGCAGGCTTGTGGTCGGAGGCCCTAGAAGCGGCGTTCACCCTGAGCCTCGGGTGGGCTATTGAGCACCTGCCTGATCTCTGGAAGGAACGGAAGCGGTAGATGAGGGCAACAAGGTAAGCATTCCTGGACCGGAAGGTCCCAAAAAAAGAGAAAAGTCTAAAGGGGACAAGATTCGGCGAAGGTTAGGAAGTGCTTACCTTCCCTGATGTCTCTCGTGTCCGAAGAAGGGGAATAGGCTCCCACCGGCTGGCCTCCCAATACCCGCACTTGAAGCATCGCCAGGTCTTTCTCGTCTTGAGGAGCCGATGGTGCCCGAAGCGTGCTTTCTCTTGCCGCCCGAAAAGCGGCGTCCTATCGTGGGGACAAACCTTGGTCACTCCTGTCAGCCTCCTTTTCTTAAAGAAGGGTTAGGGCTGGTATTTCTGTGTCATTTTAAGGATACCTGATGGCGAAGCTTGTGTCAAGTTTCACGAAGTGAGGATCGATTTCATTTGTGTTGCGAGGGCATGCCGTTTGCAGTACACTATGCTTTGTTGATCGAGAGGTCCGACGAGGGAGGTCTGAGAAAGGAGGGCTTCGATGAAGAGGATGATAGTGTTCATGTTGCTGGGACTCCTGGTGCTCTTCTCGGGCTGTGCCACCACTCAGTCCCAGGGAGGGCTCGCCGCTATGCCCACCACGACCACGGCCGGGGAGGTCAACCCCGGTACCCTGGGACATCCCTTCAGGTACGCAGCCTTCTTGCTCCATCCTGTAGGGGTGGTCACGGACTACCTCCTCTTCAGGCCGGCGATGTTCTTTGTCTCCAGGGCTCCGGGGGTCTTCGGCTATACCCCGGACGACGCTGAGGCTTACGCCAAACACGTGGGGAGTCAGTAACTTTTGCCTTTTGCCTTATGAGGCAGGTGGTCTACCATGGCTCGGCCAGTCGGCGCTGAGAAGGACTACTACGCCATCCTTGGTGTTGGAGAGACGGCAAAGGCGGAGGAGATCAAACGGACCTACCGTCGCCTGGCCCTCCAGTACCATCCTGACCGGAACCCCGGTGATGAAAAGGCGGAGGAGCGGTTCAAAGAAGTCACGGAGGCCTATGGGGTCCTGATCGACGAGGAGAAGAGGCGGCAGTATGACCGCCTCCGAAAGGAAAGGGAGTGGCGGCCTTCCGATCAAGGGTACACCCCCGAGGAGATCTTCCGGGACCTCTTCACGAGCCGGGAAGCCGCCTCCATCTTTGCTGAGCTCCAGCGCGAATTCAAACGATCGGGTCTCCGCTTCGACGAAGCCTTCGTGGACCACCTCTTCTTTGGGGGCCGGGGTTTTGTCTTCGGCGTCGCCTTCTTCAGCTTCCCCTTCCGTTTGTCCCGGTCATTCTCACCCAAGGCTGGCCCAAGGATCGATGTCGGCTCGGAGGGCAGGCCAAGTCTGGGTGAAAGGCTGAAGGGCCTCTTCAGTGAAGCTCGGGCCTTGGCCAAGACCCTCCTCAACCCCGAGGGGGCCCGGTCCCTCGCTGGTGGGAAACACTTGGACTTTTACGACGAGCTCCCCCTGACCAGGTGGGAGGCGGAGTCGGGGACGAGGAAGCGGATCGTCATAAGGCGGGAGGGGAAGGTCGAGGAGGTCGTGGTGAGGGTCCCGGCGGGGGTGAAGTCCGGGACGAAGCTTCGACTGAAAGGGAAGGGGCTGAATGACGGGCGGGGAAGGGCCGGCAATCTCTACCTCGCGGTCAAGATCGAATCTTGATGGGATTTGTGCATCATCCTGGCTGGATGTGGCCCACCATCTCCAACAGGACGAGGAGACCTGCCTCGTCCGCCCTCCCTCGGATACTGCTGAAGCTGAGCTTCAGCCGTCTTCCATCATTCTCCGTGACGAGGAACCTCTTCTCCGGCTCGCGGGCAGCGAGAAGGTGTTTCACGATCCCTTCGACCTCCGCCCGGGCCTGGGCATCGAAGGCGGAAGCGAGCCGGGTCCCGATGAGGTCCTTTTCGTTCTTCTCCAGCATCTGAAGGGCCGACGGGTTGGCATAGACGATCCTTCCTTCCTCATCGGCCTCCAAGACCCCTTCGCTCATATTCCAAAGTAACAGCTCGTGGTGACGTTTCCAGGCGAGGAGTTCGGTGACAAGCTGCCTGGGGCGGAAGCCCTCATAGCCGAAGACCGCCTGATGCAGGGGGGCATTTCGACCGTTTGCCTCCAGGTGTCGGAGGGCGGCCAGGATATTTTCGACCACCAGGTCCAAGGGCCCCTTGGCGACATACGCATCGACCTCCAGGTCTGGCATCCCTGTGATGTCCCGGGCCGCCAGCCCCGAGAAAACGATAATGGGAGCCTCATGAAAGCGAGGATCCTCCCGGAGGTAACGGCATAGCCGGACACCATCCACCATGGGCTTGATGAGATCCAGGAGGATGAAGTCCGGCGGCTCCATCTCGACCTGCTCCAAGGCCTGGAGTCCGTCCATAGCCTTTCTCACCCGGTAGCCTTGCTGCTCCAGAAGCTCACCTAACGCCTCCCGAAAGAAGCGATCGTTATCGACGACAAGGACGCTCTTCAGAGCCGTCGAAACCCTCATCATCTTCCTTCCCCTTGGTCTTGATGCAGGAGGTACCCAATCACCTTCTCTAACCTCGGCCCGAGCTTGTCGGGACGGCTGTCCGTGCCCTTGTTCAAATAGAGGGCGGGCTGACAGCGGGCGATGAGCCGTCGGAGGGTGTCGTCGCAGCGGACGGCGGAGAGGAAGAGGACCGGGGTCGGCTTCGCCTGGAATC
>JACQHM010000045.1 GCA_016199025.1 Candidatus Methylomirabilota bacterium
AACCAGAGCCAATCGGTGTAGAAGGGGACGGCCTGGGCAAGGAGGATAAAGAGGATGAACAAGAGGATAAGGGGAGCGAGGACCCTTCCCCTCCGGTCCACGGTTTCCACCGATTGCCACAGCTTCCGCTTTCGCTTGAACATCTTTCTCCTCCTGTTCTAAGGTTGTACCCAAACCTTACCGGCAAAGGGTGGCCGAAGTCAACTGAAATCGGCAGGGTCATTCTTCGGCATGACGATGGTCAATGGGCCTGGACATCCACGGATGATCGCGCCTGCTCCTGGGGTAGCGAAAGCCCTTGCAGGGAGCGGGGGGTGCGTGGTAACGTTATGGACAAGGGGGGGTTGGTGGAACATCCCTTGGGTGAGAAGGGAGGCCCTGATCATACGATGATAAGCTTCAATCAGATCCTGCCCGAGCTGTACGTAGGATCATTTCCTGAGACCTCCGCAGACATCGAGGCGTTAAAGATCCGTTGCTCTATCACTGCCGTCCTGAACCTCCAAAGCGATGAGGATCTTCGGGAGAGGGGCTTAGCTTGGCCGATCCTGGCTGGTTACTACCGGGCCAGAGGCATCGAGGTCAGGCGGTTTGCCATGAGAGACGGGGACCCGGAGGATCAAAGGTTGAAGCTTCCTGATGCGGTCCATACGCTTGCAACCCTTTTATCCTCTGGTCATACCGTGTACCTCCACTGCAACGCCGGGCTGGGCCGTTCGCCTTTGGTGGCGATGGCCTATCTCCACTGGTACCGAGGTCGGCCCCTGGCTGAGGCCGTTGAGCACGTCCGGGAGCGTCGTCCGGGTTGTGTGCCGTACGTCCACTTGCTCTTGGATGGGAGGAAGGGTCCATAGAGGAGGGTGCCATGCCGGAAGAAAGGATCGGCAGGGTGACGGAGTATTTTGCCAGGATCGGGGTGGCTGGCATTCAGATCACCGATGGGACCTTGCGGGTTGGGGACACGATCCACATCAAAGGGCACACCACCGACTTCCAGCAGACGGTGGACTCGATCCAGGTCGAGCACCGGGCTGTTCAGGAAGCAGGGCCGGGAACCTTCATCGGCGTGAAAGTGAGGGACCGGGTCCGGGAGCACGATGTCGTGTACAAGGTGGTGGGGTGAGGGGTCCTGGGCGTCACCTCATGGATGGCTGATGCAAGGCTTCCGACTTTCGATTCTGGGGGACATCCTCTGGCGTTTCTTCACGATCCCCTCGCCCGCCCGAACCCTTTGGCTGTCCTCAGCTCCTCTCGGTGCCTCACCAGAGCAGGTCGTCTCGACGTTTGTGAACCCCTTTTGGGAAGGAATCAGGCAATGAGACTCGTGAGGCCGCTCACTGTTCAAGGTTCGACGTTTCTTGCGAAAGGCACCACGCGACTGGGATGCCGAAGGCCGAGCGTCGAACGTCTTTGGTTGCTCGTCCCAGTCTTGATCGGTGCAGCCCTTCTTGTGATCGGGTGCTCTCAGGAGAAGCCAGCCAAGGCGGCCGCCAATCCTGGCGGTGAGCCGGTGATCCGGATCACGGCCGCCCCGGTGGTGGCGCGGGATGTCCAGCGGACGGTCGAGATGGTCGGGACCCTCATCCCCTATGACGAGGTGGCCGTGAGCAGCGAGGTCGAAGGGATTGTCGAGAAACTCACCGTGCGCTTAGGCGACCGGGTCAAGAAGGGGGACCTCCTGGTCCGGCTTGATCAGCGGGAGGCTCGATTGAACCTGGAACAGGCTGAAGCGAGCCTCGTCGCCGCACGGAAGGCCCTGGATCGGTCAAAGATGACAGCCGAAGTGAGCCGCGCGAACATCGA
The DNA here is from genome assembly GCA_016199025.1 of Candidatus Methylomirabilota bacterium. Taxonomy (GTDB): domain Bacteria; phylum Methylomirabilota; class Methylomirabilia; order Methylomirabilales; family JACQHM01; genus JACQHM01. Next base: position 1,804 of record JACQHM010000045.1, read on the forward strand.
GCGGGCCAAGGCCTTGGTCGAGGACGCGAGGGTGAACCTGAAGCGCTTTGAGGACCTCCTGGCCGAGGGGGCCGTCTCGGCCAGCCAGCGGGATTCGGCCAGGACCCAGTACGATGTGGCGGTCGCTTCGCTCCGATCGGCCGAGGCCCAGTATGAGAGCGATTTGGAGAATATGCGGAACGGCGAGGCCCAGGTCGATCGCGCCAGGGCCGCCGTGGAGTTCGTGAGGAAGAAGCTCCAGGACACGGAGATCCTGGCTCCGATCACAGGGGCGGTAAGGAAGCGGATCGTCGAGGTGGGTGAAGCGGTGAAGGAGCGGACGCCCCTGGTGGCCCTCGTAAATGTCGATCCTCTGAAGCTTCAGGGAACGGTTCCCGAGCGATACGCCCCTCAGGTGAAGATCGGCCAACAGCTCCAGGTGCGGGTCGAGGCCTATCCTGATCGGACATTTCCCGGTGTGATCGAGCGGATCAGTCCATCTGTTGATGTCGAGACCCGCTCCCTCACCGTCGAGGCGAGGGTCCCGAACCCCCAGGAGCTGTTGAAGTCTGGCTTCTTCGCCAAGGCCCTCGTCGTCACGAAGGAAGAGAAGGGGGTGCCGTTCATCCCCGAGCAGGCCCTCTACTACTTCGTGGGGATCACCAAGGCCTTCGTCATCACCGATGGCAAGGTTCAGGAGCGCCAGGTGAAGACGGGCTTGAGGGAAAATGGGATGGTGGAGATCGTCGAAGGAGGCTTAACGCCGGGGGAAAGGGTTGCCACCTCCTCTTTGAGCCAACTCTTCGACGGGGCGAAGGTTCAGATGGTGGAGAGCGCCAAAAAATGATAGAGATAGAGACAGCGACAGAGATAGAGACAAAAACAAAGACAAGAACAAAGATAGTTAGAGAACTGAATCCTTCTCTGTCTCTATCTCTATCTCTGTCTTCCTCTCTATCTCTGTCTCTGTCTCTGTCTGGGTGGGGGCTATTGAGATGTCGTTACCCGAGATCTGTATCAAGCGGCCCGTCTTTGCCACGATGCTGATCTTTTCCCTGGTCGTCCTGGGGGCAGCCTCGTTCGGCAGTCTGGGCCTCGATCTCTTTCCTAAGGTGGACCTTCCCACCATCACCATCACCACGCGTCTCCCGGGGGCCAGCCCCGAGGAGATCGAGACCCAGATCACCAAAAAGATCGAGGAGGTCGTGAACACCATCAGCGGCCTCGATGAACTCAGGTCTACCACCATCGAGGGGCAGTCCCAGGTCCTGGCGGTCTTTGTCCTGGAGAAGGACGCCGATGTGGCGGCCAATGAGGTCCGGGACAAGGTGGCCACTGTCGTCGGCGAGTTCCCTCCCGGCACCGAGTCTCCGATCATCGAGAAGTTCGACCCTGATGCGGCCCCCATCATGGCCGTGGTGGTCTCGGGGAAGCGTTCGCCCCGGGAGATCACCGAGATCGCCGATAAACGGATCAAACGGCAACTGGAAACGGTGAAGGACATCGGGGCGATCACGCTGGTGGGTGATCGGAAGCGGGAGGTCCAGGTCTTCGTGGACCCCGACAAGCTCACCGCTTACAACCTTTCCATCCAGCAGGTGAAAGAGGCCTTACGGCGTCAGAATATCGAGGTCCCCGGCGGGCGGATCACCTGGGAGGCCAGCGAGCAAGGTCTCCGGACCTTAGGGCGGATCGAAAGGGTGGAGGACTTTAACGACCTGATCGTCGCCGACTACAAGGGGGCGCCGGTCCGGTTGAAGGACATCGGCCGGGTGGTGGACGGGGAGGAAGAGCCCCGGACCCTTTCCCGTTTAGATGGTCAGAACGCCATCTCTCTCTTGATCAGGAAGCAGTCCGGGACCAATACGGTCCAGGTGGTGGATCGGGTCAAGGCGAAGCTCCAGGCGATCCAACGGGCCCTTCCGCCTGACATCCAGCTCCAGGTCGTCCGGGACCAGTCCCGGTTCATCCGGAGGACCATCGAGGAGGTGCAGGACCACCTGATCCTTGGCGGCCTCCTGGCCAGCCTGATCGTGGCTCTCTTCATTGGACACTTAAGGCTCAAAGAGAAGGTGGTCCTGGGAGGCATCTTCGGCGCCGTCGCCCTGGCGTTCTTCAAAGGGGATCCGGCCCTCCTGTTGAAGGTGAGCATCCTCTGCACCCTCACCACCTTTGTCTTTTTCCTTATGGTGAAGAGACTCCGGCCGGCCTTTATCGCGGCTCTCTCCATTCCGGCCTCCATCATCGCCACCTTCACCGTCATGCGGTATGCCGGGTTCACCCTGAACAACTTGACCATGCTCGGCCTCGCCCTCTCCACCGGGATTGTCATTGATGATGCCATCATCGTTCTGGAGAACATTTTCCGCCACATGGAGGAAGAAGGACGATCTCCAAGGGAAGCGGCCGTGACCGGGACTAAAGAGATTGCCCTGGCCGTCATGGCAACGACCCTGTCCCTGGTGGTGATCTTCCTCCCGGTCGCCTTCATGGGCGGCCTCGTTGGACGGTTCTGGAATAGCATGGGCCTGACGGCCACCTTCGCCATCATGATCTCCCTGTTGGTGGCCTTCACCCTGACCCCTATGCTCAGCTCCCGGATGCTGACGGCGGCCACAAACGGGAGGGCTGAAGCCCTCCCCTACGGGCCTGGTAGGGGTGGGGTTGATCCCCACCCGTATCAGGCGGCCTCCAAGGCGACAGGCTTCTACGCCCTCCTGGAGCAGGGGTATGAGAGGCTTCTTGTCTGGTGTCTGAAACATCGGGCCATCGTCCTCCTCCTCTCCCTCATTGTGTTCCTCTCGACCTTCTGGCTCTTCACGTTCATGCGGACTGAACTGGTCATCAGCGATGACATGAGTGAGTTCGAGGTCCTCGTGGAGACCCCGCCCGGTTCCTCCCTGGAGCGGAGCGATCAGATCCTCCAGCAGATCGAGGCGGACCTGAAAACGATCCCCGAGGTCACCCACCTCTTCACGACTATCGGGGTGAAAGGTCTGTACCGTTCCAGCGTCAACGACGCCTCCATTTACGTGGCCCTGAAGCACCTCCGGGAGCGGAAGCGGAGTCAGGCAGCGATCATGCGGCAGGCGCGGACGCTTCTGAAGAAGTACCCCGATCTTCGGACCAGCGTCCAGCAGATCAGCCTCGTCCAGGGTGGGGGGTTCCGGCAGACCGACTTCAACATGATCCTCAGGGGCCCCGACCTCCAGAAACTGGACGAGTACTCGCAGACCATCATCAAGCGATTAAGCGCCATCCCAGGCTTTGTGGACGTGGACACCGCCCAGGTCCAACGGCAGCCGGAGGTCCAGGTCCGGATCGATCGGAAGAAGGCATCGGATCTCGGGGTCAGCGTCGAGGCCGTCGCGTTAAGCCTCCGGACCATGATCGGGGGGGAAAAGGTCACGTTCTTCCGAGAGGGGGGGGAGCAGTACGACGTCCGCCTCCGATTGCTGGCCGACTACCGGAAGGACCAGGGTGTCATTTCCCAACTGACGATCCCTGCAAGAGATGGCCATCTGGTGAAGCTGAACAATGTCACGGCCCTGGAAACGGGACGGAGCCCCGGCCAGATCGACCGCTACACCCAGGAACGTCAGATTATGATCGTCTCCAACCTTTATGGGAAAACGCTAGGAGAGGTCACTCCCCTGGCAGGCGGCGTCGTTAAGGAACTCCATCTCCCCCCGGGGTATGGGACGATCAATATCGGGCGGAGCAAGATCATGGAGGAGGCCTTTAGAAACTTCATCATGGCCTTCTTCTTGAGCCTCGCCTTCATCTACATGGTCCTGGCCGCCCAGTTCGA
>JACQHM010000046.1 GCA_016199025.1 Candidatus Methylomirabilota bacterium
GAGGGCCAGGGTGAGGGCAATTACCACGTGGGCGTACAGGTGGCCACCTATGACATCAGCAAGCCGCTCATCATTGATCCTGTGTTGACTTACTCCACTTACCTCGGCGGGAGTAATGGAGGGGCCGGCCTGGGCATCGCCGTGGACAGCGCCGGCAACGCTTACGTGGCGGGCTATACGACTTCGGGTGACTTCCCCATGGCAAATCCTTTGCAGCCCCAAGGTGGGGGCTCGCTCGACGCCTTCGTGACGAAGGTGAATCCCACCGGCTCCGCCCTCGTCTACTCCACCTACCTCGGAGGCAGCAACGGCGAGGGAGGCAATGGCATCGCCGTGGACGCCGAGGGCAACATGTACGTGGCCGGTCAAACCAGCTCGACCGACTTCCCGACCGTGAATCCCTTGCAACCTGCTTTCGGAGGCGAAGTCCTTGATGCTTTCGCGGCGAAGATCATTGATGTCATTCCGGTCACCATCGACATCAAGCCGGGCAGCTTCCCGAACAGCATCAACCTGGGCTCGGGCGGCACGGTGCCGGTTGCGATTTTCAGCGAGACGACCTTCGACGCCACCACTGTGGACCCCACGACCGTGACACTGGCCAGTGCTCCAGTGAAGCTCAAGGGGCAGGGCACGCCGATGGCATCGTTCGAGGATGTTGATAGGGATGAGCTCTTGGACCTGGTGGTCCACGTTGAGACCACGGCCCTCCAGCTCAGCGAGACGGACACCCAAGCCGTTTTGGAGGGCAAGACCTTTGGTGGGACCCGGATCAGAGGGGTGGATACGGTCAGGATCATTCCCTAGGGAGGATGAGGTCCTGTTAAGACATGGCGTGGCCGTCAAATTGGAGTCTGTAGAGCCGGGCGTAGATCCCATCTTGTTGTAACAGCTCCTGATGGGTCCCCTCCTCCCGCAGCTCCCCTTTGTGGAAGACGAAGATCCGGTCTACGTGGTGGATGGTCGAGAGGCGATGGGCGATGATGAGGGCCGTCCGGCCGTCCAGGACCTTGGCCACAGCCTTTTGGAGCAGGTACTCGGTCTCGGGATCGACACTGGAGGTAGCCTCGTCCAGGATCACGATATCGGGGTCTCCGGCCAGGGCCCGCGCGAGGGCGATGAGCTGCCGCTCTCCCATGGAAAGGAGGGCCCCCCGTTCCAACACTTCTTCCCCGTATCGGAGCGGGAGGCGTTCGATGAAGCGATGGGCGCCGACTACCTTCGCCGCCTCGTAGGCCCTGTCCCTGGGGACCTCCTCCCGGAGGCGGATGTTCGCCTCGATGGTTGTGGCGAAGAGGAAGGGCTCCTGGAGGACCAGGCCGATCTGTCGCCGTAACGAGAAAAGGTCCAGCTCTTTGAGATCCCTCCCGTCGAGGCGGATCGAGCCCTTCTCCGGCTCGTAGAAGCGGCTTAAAAGGCCGACCAGGGTGGTCTTCCCCGCCCCTGTTGCCCCCACGAGGGCGACCTTCTCCCCCGGCTCGATGGTAAAGGAGATATCTTTCAAGACGTAGTCGCCGGGGTGGTAGGCAAACCAGACTCCCTGAAACTCAATCCGTCCCGAGAACTTCTCCACCGGCCTTCCGCAGGTCGTCCAGCCCGGTTCCTCCGGGGTGTCCAACAGCTCGAAGATCCGCTCGGAGGAGGCCATGGCGGCCTGCATGATGTTATATTTTTCACTGAGGTCCTTCACCGGCGCGAAGAACCGCTGGACGTACTCGATGAATGCCACCAGGGTGCCAAGGGTGAGGGCTCCTCTGACGATTTCCCCTCCTCCGTACCAGATGAGGAGGGCAACCGCCGAGACCGACAGGAGCTCGACCGTTGGGTAGAAGATGGCGTAGTAGAAGATGGACTGGAGCCCGGCCTCGGTGTATTCCCGGTTGATCCCTTCGAACCGGCGGAGCCGGTCGGTCTCCTTGGAGAAGGTCTGGATGATCCTTAACCCCGAGAGACTCTCCTGGAGGAAGGCGTTCAGCCTGGCAAGCTTCGTCCGGACCAAGCGATAGGAGGCCCTGGCCTTCTTCCGGAAGACTTCGGTGGCCACATACAGAGGGGGGAGGACTGTGAAGGTGACCAGTGAAAGCTTCCAGTCCAAGAGGAGCATGGCCGTCACGATGCTCAGAAGCATCAGGACATCGCCGAAGACGGCCACCAACCCCGAGGTGAACATCTCGTTGATGTTCTCGACATCAGAGGTCAGGCGGGTCATGATCCGGCCAACGGGGTTTCGGTCAAAGTAGCGTACGGGCAGGTGCTGAATGTGGGCGAACATCCGGATCCGAAGGTCCGACATGACTTTTTGCCCTACGCTTTGCGTGACATAGAACTGGAGGGCCCGAAGTCCGTGCTCAAAGGCAAGGGCGACAAGATAGAGGAGGGCCAGGAGGCCGAGGCCCGATAGGACCCCTTTCGCGATGTGGCGATCAATGGCCAGCTTGATTACATAAGGCTGGAGGATCTGGAGCAAGGAGGCCGAGAGGAGGAGGAGGGCCGAAAGCCCCAGGGACCCTTTGTAGGGCAGGAGATCCTTGACCAGGCGTCCCATGAGGTGGGCATCGTACGCCTTCCCCAGGATCTCATCTTCGTGGAAGCTTCCAGTTCCGTGCATTAGATCCGCTCCAGTTCTGCCTGAAGCTGCTGTTTGTGCCACAGCTTGCTGTAAAGGCCCCCCTTTGTGAGGAGTTCCTGGTGCCGGCCCGCCTCGACGATGCGGCCTTCGTCGAACACGACAATCAGGTCTGCGCCCTTCACCGCGGAGAGGCGGTGGGTGGCCATCAGGACCGTCCGATCCTCCAAGGCTGAAAGGAGCCGGTTCAGGATCCGCTCCTCCGTCTCGGCGTCCACGTTGGAGAGGGCGTCGTCCAAGAGGAGGATCTTCGGGTCCCGGGCCAAGGCGCGGGCGATGGCAACCCGTTGCCGCTGGCCGCCTGAGAGGGTGATCCCCCGCTCGCCCACCACTGTCTCCCACCCTCGGGGGAAGGCCTCCACGTCCTTCGCGAGGTCGGCGATCTGAGCGGCCCATTCGAC
>JACQHM010000041.1 GCA_016199025.1 Candidatus Methylomirabilota bacterium
ATACCGGATTCTCACGCAAACTCTTCTCTGTGAGCATGGTGCTTGGCACCTCCATCGGCAGATTGGATACCAAGTGTACCATCCTCACCCCTTATTGTGAATGAACTCTATGTTTGAGGAACAAGGTTTGCAGCATTGTACCATGCCTGTAGGTTACCGGCGTTGCTGTAAAGTTGGTGAAAGATTCCGTCAGTGTAAGACTGCTCTAACTTCTCTATGTACTTCACAAATGCGTCAAAATTAGCGAAATCGCTCCATCTCATTTCTTGTTTTCTCTTTAGCAAACCGGTGGAGTGAGAAGTTGCAGACCTCTAAGACCTCCTGCCTCGCCCAATCCGGTCTGGGTTTCCCAAGCATAGCGGGGGTTGGCTCTGTTCTATCGGAGGGCTCTGCCGCCTGTCAAGCCTTTTCTCGATACCCTCAAAGGCTCGCCATACCCCCTGCTTCCCTTCCAGGAGGGTGTGGCTGCTTTTTTGCCTGCTCCTATCGGCTTTTCTTCGAGTTCTTTCCCTCTTCTATTTAAAATTTCTATTTGACTTATAGAAAAAACTGAATCATAGAGTATGAGGAAAGGAATCTTGAAGGGGATCATGGAAGCGCTCGTCAAGGCCGATGCCCTTTGTGACGGTGGGGACCTGGGGTGCGGGGAGCTTCTCATCCTCTTGATGAAGCGGATGAAGGAGCTTCAACCTGGCCAGGTCCTGTTAGCCCTCACCACCGACCCCGGTGCTGTTGAGGATCTTCCCGCTTGGTGCCGGATGACGGAGAACGATCTGGTGGCCACGGTCCAGGCCGAGGATCACACAAGGTACTTCATCAGGCGGAGCAGCCAGGTGGAAAGGAACCTGGCGGCCGACGCCGCGAAGGCCAGGGCCTACCGGTGGATGGCCCGCGTCCGGGGGATGGGTGGGGTCCAGGCCAAGGCCTTCGTCCGGAACCACGCCTTTCTCGTGGGCCAACCGGCAAGCTTCGCCGCCTCCGACGAGGCGCCCAGCGCGGTGGAGTACCTGCTGGCGGGGCTGGGCGGTTGCTTGGCCGTGGGCTTCCAGATCCGGGCCTCACGGCGGGGGATCCGTGTGGAGGCGGTGGAGGTCTCCCTGAAGGGAGCCATCGACAATATCCTGGTCTTCCTGGGCATGGCAGAGGAGGGGCATCCTGGCTTTTCTCGGATCGAGGGCTCCCTGTATGTGAAGGCAGACGCCGACGAGGCAGCCCTGAGGGAGATCTGGTGCGAGACTCTGGCCAGATCGCCGGTGGCCAACAGCCTCCGGCAGGCCGTGGAACTGGACGTGGCCCTTTCGATCGTCTCCTGAGGAGCGAAACATGGCAGATGCACGGTGGCCGATCCTGCCGGTGACGGTGGTCGGGAGCTGGCCAAGACCCCGATGGTTGTCGGACGCCCTCAAGGCGCGGCAGGCAGGCACGTTGAGCCACAAGGAGTTCACGAGGCTGGCTGACGAGGCCACCCTCCTGGCCATCAAGTACCAGGAGGATGCTGGTGTAGACATCATCAGCGACGGCGAGCAACGTCGGGACAACTTCTATTCCTTCGTGATCGAGAAGCTCGAGGGAGTCACCCTCATGTCCCTGATGGAGCTCCTGGAGTTCGTCGAGGACAAGGCGGCCTTCGAGCACCTCCTGGGTGCCCTGGATGTCCCGGCCTTCGCCATCAAGAACCCGACAGTGACGGGGAAGCTCTCCCAGCGGGCTCCGCTAGTCCTGGAGGACTACCAGTTTCTCCAGGCCCACACCCGGCGCCCGGTCAAGGTGACCCTGCCTGGACCCTACCTGCTCTCCCGCTCCATGTGGGTCCGTGACGTGTCCGATACCCCCTACCCCCGGCTCACCGATCTGGCTGAGGACGTCATCGGCCTCCTCCGCCGAGAGCTCCTGGCCCTTCGGGATGCTGGCGCTGATGTGGTCCAGTTCGACGAGCCGGTCTTGACCGAGGTGGTCTTCGCCGGGAAGGCAGCCACCCGGACCTTTATGTGCGCTGCCCTCGCGGCCCGGGAGAGCCCCGAGGCAGAGCTCGCCTTCGCCGTCGAGGCCCTGAACCGAGTGGTGGATGGGATCGAGGGGCCACGCCTGGCGATCCACATCTGCCGCGGAAACTGGAGCCAACGAGAGGACGTGCTCCTGGCCGGTACCTACGACCCCCTCCTGCCCCACCTCTTCCAGATGAAGGTCGATCAATACGTCCTGGAGTTCGCGACGCCTCGGGCCGGAGGCCTGGCCTGCCTTGCCCGGTTCCCGCCCGACAAGGAGCTGGGGCTCGGAGCCTGTAACCCGCGCTCAGAGGCCCACGAGACCGCCGAGGAGATCGCCGGCCGGATCCAAGAGGCGGTGCGGCACCTCGGGCCGGAGCGTGTCTTCGTGAACCCTGACTGTGGCTTCGGGACATTTGCCGAGCGCCCCGTGAGCACGACCGAGGGGGCCTACGGCAAGCTTCAGGCCCTCGCCACGGCGGCTCATGCGGTCCGGGCCTCCCTGGGGAGGTAGTAGGAGCTGGCTGAGAGCTCTCGGAGGTGCACACGCCGAACTTCATGTGAGGATTCTTCAGGGAAAGGAGGTGAGGCTGGATGCCAGGCACCGCCACTGCAACAGAGCAGAAGGAGCAGGGGAAGGAGCAGGAACAGGAGAAGGAGACCTCCTCCTCCTGTGGGACCCACAAGTCGTCCTGCTGCGGCTAATCGCCAGCGCGTGAAGGTCGGGTGGGTCCTTAACGGGCCCGCCCGGCCTCTCTCGCCTTTTCTTGGTGAACCGGTAAGGACATGAGGGATCTCCATGGAACCTCAGGAAAAGATCCGGCTTACGGCCTTCTCCCACGGGGCCGGTTGAGCCTGTAAGATCGGCCCAGCCGATCTGGCTCAGGTCCTGAGCCACCTTCCAACGTTCAAAGACCCGAACCTTCTCGTCGGCCTGGAGACCTCCGACGACGCGGCCGTCTATCAACTGACGGAAGAATTGGCGATCGTCCAGACGGTGGACTACATCACCCCCATCGTCGATGACCCCTATTCGACAGGGGCCATCGCCGCCGCCAACTCGTTAAGCGATATCTACGCGATGGGGGCAAGGCCCCTGATCGCCCTGAACATCGTGGGCTTCCCGGCCCAAAAGCTCTCCCTCGACATCTTGCAGGAGATCCTCCGGGGCGGGGCGGAGAAGGCGAAAGAAGCCGGGGTCCTCATCGTCGGGGGGCACACGATTGACGACAACGAGCCGAAGTACGGCCTGGTCGTCACCGGTGTCGTCCATCCGGGACAGGTCGTGACCAACGCCGGGGGAAAGGTCGGCGACGATCTTATCCTCACGAAGCCTTTAGGGATGGGGATCATCTCGACGGCGATCAAAAGGGAACGGGCAAAAGAGGAGACGATGCGGAAGGCCGTCGAGATCATGAGCACGTTGAATAAAGCGGCAGCCGAGGTGATGGTAGAGGTGGGGGTCCACGCCGCGACCGACGTGACCGGGTTTGGCCTCCTCGGCCATCTCTACGAGCTGACACGCGCCAGCCGGGTGGGAGCGCGGGTCTCGTTTCGGCAGGTGCCGGTCCTCCCGGAGGTGTGGGACCTGGCCCGGGAAGGTCTCATCCCCGGCGGGACGAAGCGGAACCTGAAATTCCTCATGGAGTCGGAGGCCGTGAGCTGGGCGGCGGCGTTCGACGAGGTGGAGCGCCTCGTCCTTGCCGATGCGCAGACCTCTGGTGGCCTTCTGATCGCTGTCCCTAAGGCTAGAAGCGCCGACCTCCTGGCCAGGTTGGAGAAAGCCAAGGTTCCGGCGGCGGCCAGGATCGGCGAGCTGGTGGAGGACCCCTCGGGGCGGATCACGGTGGAGGACTAGCGATGTCCTTCTGGGTGGCGATCCTGCTCCTAGGGATCTTCCTGGGGCCTCTGGCCCCTTCGGGTTCGGCCGGGGAGATTCCAAAGGTGCTCCGGGTCTCGGCCATCCCCGACGAGAACCCCCAGGAGCTCCTCAGGATCTACCAACCATTCGTCGAGTACCTGAGTCAAGAGCTGAAGATGCCGGTGACGTTCACCCCGGTCATCGACTATGCGGCCACGGTCGAAGGTCTGGCGGCGGAGAAGCTGGACCTGGTCTGGTACGGGGGGTTCACCTCGGTCCAGGCGGCCAGGAGGACCGGGAACGTCAGGAGGCTCGTCATGCGAAAGGAGGATGCGAATTTCAAGAGCGTGTTCGTCGCCAGGACGGATTCGGGGATCAAGACGCTGAAGGACCTTAAAGGGAAGACCTTTTCCTTTGGGAGCGTCAGCTCCACCTCGGGGCACCTGATGCCGCGCTACTTTCTCTTGCAGCACGGGATCGTCCCCGAGCGGGACTTGGCCAGATTCAGCTTTAGCGGCGCCCACGATGCGACGGCCCTCTGGGTTCAAGCGGGGAAGGTGGACGCCGGCGCCCTGAACTTCCTCGTCTGGGAGAAGTTGGTGCAACAGAAGAAGGTGGATCTGAACAAGATCGGGGTCTTTTGGACGACTCCCCCCTACGTTGATTACGTCTGGACTGCCAGGGGGGATCTGGATGCCGGACTGCTGGAGCGGATCACCAGAGCCTTTTTGAAGCTTGATTTCAACAGGCCGGAAGACCGGAGGCTCCTGGACCTCCACCGGACAAAAGGGTACATCCGGGCAAGGGATGCCGACTGGACGATGATCGAGGAGGCAGCAATCGCCGCAGGCCTCCTGAGATAATGTATAGGGCAGAGAAGCTTTCGAAGATGTTTCCAGACGGCTTAGTCGCCGTCGATGGGATCGATCTAGCCATCAAGAAGGGGGAACAGGTCACCTTCATCGGCCCGAGCGGGGCAGGGAAGACGACCCTTTTCAGGATGCTGAACCTGACCATCCCCTCGACCTCGGGGAGGTTGTTCCTGGACGGCTTGGAGGTTCCAGGGTTAAGCGGCCCGAGGCTGAAGGAGGCCAGACGGCGGATCGGGACGATCTACCAGCAACAGAATCTGGTGCCTCGCCTCAAGGTCGTCCACAATGTCCTCGCCGGCCGCCTCGGGTTATGGTCCACGGGGGCCGCCCTCTTTTCATTGGTCCGACCGGCAGAAGTGGAGCGGGCCTACGGGGCCCTCCAACGCGTCGGCATCCCGGAGAAGCTCTTCGCCAGAACCGATGAGCTTTCCGGGGGCCAGCAGCAGCGGGTGGCCATCGCCCGGGTCCTCGTCCAGGACCCCGAGGTCATTCTCGCCGACGAGCCGGTTTCCTCGGTGGACCCGACCCTGGCCACCTCGCTCGTCAGGCTTCTTAAGGAGATCAGCACCGAGTCAGGAAAAACCCTCCTGATGAACCTCCATAGCGTAGAGCTGGCCCTCTCCTTCTTCCAACGGATCATCGGCCTCAGGGACGGAAAGATCCTCTTCGACAGCGCCACGGCTGAGATCACGGAAGAGCACCTCCGCGAGCTCTACACCGGATGGAGCCCCGAGGGGGACGCCCCCCTGGATCGAAATGGCCACACCACCCCCCTCTCCTGCCGTCCCCTTCCGAGGGCCCTCTAGGTCCCTCCCCATCTTCCTCTTCGTCGTCCTCGTGCTGGCAGCCTTCGTCGCCAGCGTCAAGACGGCCCAGGTGGACTTCTTCGTCCTCGTTGAGGCTGAGAGTCGCCGGAACCTGTTCAGGTTCCTTTTCGGGATGTTTCCCCCCGATCTCTCCCTGGATTTCTTAAGGCTGATGCTCCCGCCGGTCCTCGAGACCATCCAGATCTCCATCATGGGGACCACCATCGCCATCCTGGTCGGCCTCCCCTTGGGCCTCCTGGCCACCAGCTCCCTCACCTGGGGCGGCGTCCTCCATGAGATGGGAACGATGGGCCAAAGAAGCCGTCGGCTCCTGCGGGTCCTCCCGTATGCCTTTGCCCGGGGACTGTTAAGCGTCTTCCGCGCCATTCCAGAGTTTGTCTGGGCCCTGATCTTTGTCAGGGCCGTCGGCCTCGGGCCGTTCCCCGGGGTCCTGGCCATCGGGGTGGCCTATGGCGGGATCCTGGGGAAGGTCTATTCCGAGATTCTGGAGTCGGTCGATCCTAAGCCCCTTGAGGCCCTCCAGGCGACGGGCGCCTCGAAGCTCCAGATCGTCCTCTACGGCCTCCTCCCCCAGGCATTCCCTGACTTCGTGTCCTATAGCCTTTACCGGTGGGAGTGCGCCATCCGGGCCTCGGCGATCTTAGGCTTCGTTGGGGCCGGGGGGATCGGCCAGCAGTTGGAACTCTCCATGCGGATGTTCAACTTCCACGAGGTTACGACCCTCATCGGCCTCTTGGCGCTGTTGGTAGCCGCGGCGGATCTGTTGAGCGCCAGGATCAGAAAGGGCATCTTGTAGCCATGACGAGGAACGACAGGACCCACGACCCTACCCACCTGAAGAGGTCCAGGCTCCCGCCGTCCCTCTGGGCGATCGGGCTGTTCGTGTTGTTGTTGTGGAGCTATCGGGGGGTAGAGGGGGACCTCGCCGGGCTGTTCACAGGGGAGGCCGGGGGCGAGATCATCGTGTACTTCGGGAGGCTGTTTCCGCCGGATCTTTCGGCGCCTCTCCTCGCTGAGGCAGTCTCTGGGGCGTGGGAGACCTTGGCCATCTCCCTGCTGGGGACCGCTTTCGCCGTCCTCCTCGCTTTCCCCCTGGCCCTCCTCGCCAGTCACACCTTGACCTATGCCGGCCCCTTGTTCGAGATGGCAGGAAAGGGCCGGAAGGCTCTTGGGTTTGGGATGTATGCGTCGGCACGGGCCCTCTTGAACCTCTTGAGAACCATCCCGGAGCTTGTCTGGGCCCTTCTCTTCGTCTTCGTGGCGGGGCTCGGGCCCTTCCCCGGCGTCCTGGCCTTGGCCGTTCATACAGGAGGCGTCCTGGGGAAGCTCTTCGGCGAGGTCTTTGAGAATGTCGAGCGAAGACCCCTCGAGGCGCTCCAGGGAACGGGAGCATCCCGTCTCCAGATCCTCCTCTATGGGATCTTGCCCCAGGCCCTTCCGCAACTCATCTCTTACACCCTCTACCGCTGGGAGGTGAACATCCGGGCCGCCGCGATCCTCGGCTTCGTCGGGGCGGGCGGCTTAGGCCAGCGGATCCATATCGCCATCAACCTCTTCTTGGACCATCAGCTCCTCACGTTGCTCCTCATTCTCTATCTCCTCGTCGTGCTGGTTGACGCCCTGAGCGCGTACCTCCGCCGAAAAGCCCTCTAACCTCTATGGACAGGCCCCGCTAAATCCAGCTATGCCGAGAAACCCTGCAATCGTCACCTCTCGACTCGGCGGGGTGAAGGTGCACCCCGCCTTGCTGGGCGTCACGGTCTAGGTCCCTTTGGCCAATCTCCGGAACCAATAGAGACCTTTGGCATTCGTTGTCGTCGTGTCGGTGCAGCCGGCTGGGGCTCTGGATAGAGCCCCACAGCATGCGTTCCGTTTACGCGTGATCACCCATCAAGTGGAATACCATATGAA